>NZ_JBTRAR010000035.1:0-35654 GCF_054611535.1 Pseudomonas sp. VEM90
TGCAGTAACCCCCCCCGTCGGAGCGGGTTTACCCGCGAATGCGTCGGTAAATTCAACGACGCATTCGCGGGTAAACCCGCTCCTACCCGTCAGCGGAAGCTGTACGAAACCCCCGCATATACGCCAAACCCTTCGCCCGGTGTCGAACGGGCATTGTCCTTGCCGGCGTCGTTGTAGGCCGGCGTCACGGTCGCTGCATAGCGCTGGTTGGTCAGGTTGCGCAGGTCCAGCCAGGTCTGCCAGTCCTGCTTCGGTGAGTCCCAGCCAACGCGCGCGCCGAGCAAGGCATATTCATCTGCGTGGTAGCTGTTGGCGTAGTCCACTTGCACCTTCGAGGCCATTTGCGTGTTGACCCCGGCATAGAAGCCGCTCGGCCAGTCATAGCGCAACTCGGCCTGATAGTAGTGCATGGGGATGCCGGGCAGACGGTTGTCGCCAAATGTGTCGTCATCACGGTAGTGGAAGTCGCTGAAGGTGTAGGCCTGGCGCAAGCTCAGCTTGCCAGTGCCCGCGCGTTCCCACAGGGTGCTGTCGAGGCCGGCTTCAACGCCTTGGTGCACGGTAGCGCTGGCGTTGAATTCCGAGGTGAAATTCGGCACTACCTCAACGGCCAGCAGTTCGTGGCGCACTTGCGAGTAGTACCAGGCCAGGTCCCAGCGGCCGAGCGCCGAGTCGCCACGGGCGCCCAGTTCCAGAGTGGTGGCTGTCTGGTTCTGCATCTCGATCGGCTGGATCTGCTTGCCGCCTGTGCTGGGCGCGCTCCAGATCAACGACCACGGGTGTGGCGGCTCTACCGAGCGGCTCAGGTTGCCGTACACCTGCAAGTCCGGGCGGATGTCGTAGCGCAGCCCCAGGCGGGGCGCATAGTCCCAGTCATGCATGCTCACCTTGCCGCCTTCAGCGGGGTAGGTCACGTCACTTTCGCGGCGTGTGTAGATCATGGCCAGGCCGGTGCTCAGCCACAGGTTGGGGACCAGTTCCAGGTCGTTGCCAACATGCAGCACGGTGTCCGAGCCCTGGTAGGTGAAGTCACGGGTGCGCTCGCCGAACACATCGCCATTGCGGGTAAATTGCGAAGCGCCGCTGTTGGGCAGGTGCTTGGTGGTACGCCAACCGACGGTGGTCTTGCTCTCGTGGCCGAACAGTGTGTCGCGGCGGAAATAGTTCAGCGTACCGCTGACATCGGTGTAGGCGACCTTCAGGCGCATCGGGCCCTCGCGCAGGTCCATCGGGTAGTCGTGATAGACCAGGCCGGCTTCCAGGCGCGCCTCGTCGTCGAGGTAGAAGGTGGTCTTGTTGCCCATCCAGGTGCTGCCTGGCTGCGGGCGACTGTCGTCGCGGGCCAGATAGGTCGGGTTGGCTGCACGCGGGTGGTGCTTGATCTGGTCTTTGGTCAGGCGCCCGGGCAGTTCGTTTTCAGTTTCCCGGTAGCGCAGGTAGAAGCGGGTTTCCAGGTTGGGGTTGAAGCGGTAACCGACATTGGCGGCAATGCCCTTGGCGCTGCCAGTGCTGTGCGCCTGGTAGCCGTCATATTCCGAATCGGTCAGGGCCACGTAATAGTCGAGATTGCCCAGCACCTGGCCCGAGCTGATGTGCCGGTGCTGGTAGCCGCGGCTGCCGACCTCGTAGCGCACTTGCAGTGCAGGCGCGTCGTAGCCGGTGTGGGTGACATAGTTGATGGCACCGCCCAAGGCCAGGGCGCCTTGGTCGAAGCCATTGGCGCCACGCAGCACTTCGGCACGGCTCAGCCAAAGCGGTTCGAACAATTCGTAAGGTGTGCCGCCCGGGCCGGTCAGCGGCAGGCCGTCGAACATCGTGTAGACACCGGAACCATGCGCCCCCGGCGCACGGTTGAGGCCCGAGCCGCGTATCGACAGCTTGATGCCATCGTTACCTGCCGATTGGGCGAACACCCCTGGCTGGTAGGCCAGCACGTCTTGGTTGCTGGCCACTCGGCCTTGCCCCACGCGCTGCATGTCCACCAGGTTGCTGGCTCCCGGTATTTCACGCAGGCGCTCGCCGGCTGCCGTCAGCTCGTTCTGCTCCTCATCGGTGATCAGCACCCGGCCCAGTTCGACCGCGGATGCCCCCAGGGCGGGCTGAGTGGCAGCCAGTGCCGCCAGCAGACCGAGGCAGGATGAGAGGGGTAAATCGGAACGCATTGTACGACTCCAGGCGAAAGGCGAATGGACAACGGCGTTGAGACGAGCGGAATGCGGCTGGGAGCACGCAGAAAGTCAGCAAATCGTGCGCATCCTTCGTCATACGGTCTTGTACGAAAGTTCTTTACAAACCACGGCGGTGGAGGCGGGTGGCCTGTGCTTCGTAAGGTGACTGCAGGTAGGCAGTAATGCCCCGCTCAATCACCCGTGGAGTTCAAACATGACTGACAACGCTCGACACTCGCAGCAACCCCTGGCGGACGCCCCGGTTCGCCTGACGCCACGTGAACAGCAAGTGCTGTTGTGGTGTGCTTATGGCAAGAGCTCGTGGGAGATCGGCCAGATCCTTGAATGCAAGGAGTCGACGGTGAATTTTCACGTGTCCAACATCCTGCGCAAATTTGAAGTGCCTACCCGGGTGGCCGCTGTGATCAAGGCCATTCGCTACGGCATGCTGGCCGAGCAGTAAGGGGGTAGCGCATGAGCAACGATCCACGGCTACCGCGCTTTGCCGATTGCCATGATCCGTTTTGGCCACGGGTCGACCTGGGCAGGTTGCGGGAGCACCTGCAACTGCCGCGATCTGTCAGTGAAGCTGCATTGGAAGTGGCCGCGCGTTGCGCTGCCATCGAGGCAGCACGCGAATTCGCCCGCTGGCGGTCAGTACTGCGAGAGCGGGGCTACAAGCGCCTCGAGGATGTGGCCGGTCATGATCATGGGCGGGCCTTGCGGGTGTGCTACATCCGTTTTGTCGAAGCGGCGGTCATGTATAGCCTGGGTTCAACCGCCTGTCTGCCTGTTCCGCGCGGAGGGCAAGTGCATGCCTGAGCTATCAGTTTTTGACAACCTGGCCCAGGCATTGGTGGCGTTCCTGGGTGTGGATGGCGATGTCCTGTTCGCCGCGCTGCTGGGAGCATTGTTGGTGAGTGCGGCACGCGATCGATTGATCACCAGTGAGGCCAGGCGCCTGACGCTGGCCAAGAAACTGCTGCTGCTATTCGTGACCGTGGGCGTGGGCCATTTGTTCGAGCCACTGGTTTCGTCATTGGTGCCATTGCTGACCCGGGGCATGGCGGCATTCGTGGCCGCTGTGGTGGTGATCCCCATCAGCCTCAAGGTCATGGTCTGGCTGGATACACTCGACCCGCGCGAGCTCATCCAGCGCTGGCGCCGTCGGGGTTAGCCATTGGCTGCGCCGCCGAGTTCACTCAATTGCTGTTCCAACTGCTGGATGCGCTGCTTGTCCTTGATGAACAGCAGGATGGCCTGGCGATCGCTGTGCGAGAGCGTGCGCAGCCGTTCGAGCATTTCGCACTCCCAGCCCGCATCATCTGGGACGGCGGCGTTGTGCCCGGCCTGACCCAGCAATAGCCAGTCCAGTGAGCATGCATGCTTTTTGGCAGCGTCTATGCAAAGTGAGTAAGGAATGCTTTCGCGAACCTTCCAGCTGCTCAGCGTTTGCGGGCTGACCGACAGCGCGCGTGACAACTCGGCATCAGTTTGTGCGCCAGTGAGAAGTTTAAGGCGCGTGAGCACCGCAGCAAGTCCGTGAGTACTCATAACAAATATCCATGACTGGTTTAATGATATTCCATGGGCTTAAACTACTCGTTATGAATACAGCCCTGCGTTTTAAGGAGCACTTCTGCAATGAGAACTATCAAATTGAAGAATACACCCACAGTTGCAGCCAATACTGACACACAGGCTAGCCTGGGCAATGCTAGCAGGTACTTGCCGTGAGTACTTACAAGCTGGTTTGCCCGCATTGCCATAGCCGGATGCGCATACGTACTAGCGAAGGGCGCCATATTTTCCTGCGAATCGCTTATTTGCAATGCACCACCGAGGCGTGTGGCTGGTCAGTGCGCGCCGAATTCGAAATGACCCATGAACTCTCCCCCAGCGGCATGCCCAACCCGGAAGTGTACCTGCCTTCGGCCAATGGTGATTTGCGCAAGGCCGCCTTGCCGGGGGCAGGCCAGGGCAGCCCGAGTGAGTGAGGCACCATTGGGCGCAGGTAGCAAAACGTGCAGATAAAAAAACACCCCGCCTAGGCGGGGTGTTTTCTGTTACCGGGGCTGCCGGGGTGATCAACCGATCAGTTGCAGGCCCGCTTGCTGAACCATTTCCAGCAGGGGCTGCGGGTACACACCCAGTACGAAAGCGAGAATGGCGATAGCCAGCAGCATGACGCCGCCGGTGCGCTGTTCCCACTTGAGCGGGGCGTCGTGACGACGCAGGTTCGGCTCGACCAGGTACAGGGTAACCATGACGCGCAGGTAATAGTACACGCCGATGGCGCTACCGATCACCAGCGCACCGACCAACCACCACAGGTGCGATTCGACGCCGGTGGCGATGATGTAGAACTTGCCGATGAAGCCGGCGGTCAGCGGGATACCCGCCAGCGACAGCATCATCACGGTCAGTACCGCTGTCAGGTAGGGGCGGCGCCAGAACAGGCCGCGGTACTCGTACAGGGCATCGGCGTCACGGCCGCCGTATGGCGAGGACATCAGGGTGATGACGCCGAAGGCGCCCAGGCTGGTGATCACGTAGGTGACCAGGTATACGCCCATGGCTTCCAGGGCCAGGCCTTTGCTGGCGACCAACGCGATGACCAGGTAACCGAAGTGGGCGATGGACGAGTAACCCAGCAGACGCTTGAGGTTGCTCTGGGTCAGCGCCAGCAGGTTACCAATCAGGATCGAGGCTACGGCAATCACCGCCAGTACGGTGCTGAGCACGCCGCTGCTGGCAGCAGGTGAGAGCATGAACAGGCGTACGACAACGGCGAATACTGCCACCTTGCTGGCGGTTGCCAGGAACGCGGCGACCGGCGCTGGAGCGCCTTCGTACACGTCCGGGGTCCACAGATGGAACGGTACCAGCGACAGCTTGAAGGCCAGGCCGACCAGCATCATGCCAAGGCCCAGTTGGGCCACCAGGCTTGGCATGCTGGTGGTAGCCAGGGCCTTGCCGATCTGGTCGAAGCTCAGGCTGCCAGCGTCGGCGTACAGCAGGGCCATGCCGAACAGCAGGAAAGCCGAGCCTGCGGCCGACAGCACCATGTACTTGATGCCGGCTTCCAGCGATCGCTTGTTGAAGAAGGCATACGCCACCAGGCCGTAGACCGGTACCGACAGCAGTTCCAGGCCGATGAACAGGCCGGCCAGGTGGTTGGCGCTGACCAGCACCAGCCCACCGAGAGCCGACATCAGCAGCAACAGGTACAGTTCTTCACGGTTGCCCGGGAAACCCTTGGAACCCTCGCCGAGGTAGGCGTGGGCGAGGGTGACGCAGGCCAGCGTCGCTATGAGGATGATCGCCATGTACAGGCAGGCGAACTTGTCGATGGTGATCAGCGAGGTGACCGCCAGCGGCGCGACCTTCAGCGCCGGCAGGAGCGACAGCAGGGCCAGGTTCAGGCCCACGGTGGACAGCAGGAAGGTCTGCGAGTGGTTGCGCTTCCAGGCGATCGCCAGCATCACCACCACCGTGGTGATGGTGGCGATCAGCATCGGCGCCAATGCGATGAAGTGTTGAGTGGTGAATTCCATAGCGCTCTTACCGGGCCGAAGCGAGTTGAGTGAAAGCGGATCCGAGCCACTGCTGCACACCACTCATGGTGGCGGCAGAGGTGTCGAGGAACGGCTGCGGATACACGCCCAGCAGGATCAGCAATACCGCCAGACCCAGAACCATGATCAGTTCGCGACTGTCCATGCCGGCCAGCACGGTGTCGGCCTTGGCCGGGCCGAAGTAGGCACGGTGGATCATGATCAGCGAGTAGACAGAACCGAACACCAGGCCAGTGGTGGCGATCACGGTGATCCACGGTACGTGCACGAAGCTGCCGATCAGGATCAGGAACTCGCCGACGAAGTTGCCGGTGCCTGGCAGGCCCAGCGATGCCGCTGCGAAGAACAGGCTGATGGCCGGCAGGTAGGCGATGCGGTGCCACAGGCCACCCATCTGACGCATGTCACGGGTGTGCAGGCGCTCGTACAGTTGGCCGGACAGGATGAACAGCGCCGCAGCCGACAGGCCGTGGGCCAGCATCTGGATCACCGCACCTTGCAGGGCTTGTTGGCTGCCGGAGTAGATACCGATCAGCACGAAGCCCATGTGCGAGACGCTGGAGAAGGCGATCAGGCGCTTGATGTCGGTTTGTGCGAAGGCCAGGAAGGCACCGTAGAAGATACCGATCAGGCCCAGGGTCATGGCGATCGGCGCGAACTCGGCCGAGGCGTTCGGGAACAGCGGCAGGGCGAAGCGCAGCAGGCCGTAGGCTGCAGTCTTCAGCAAGATACCCGCCAGGTCCACCGAGCCTGCGGTCGGTGCCTGGGCGTGAGCGTCAGGCAGCCAGGAGTGGAACGGCACCACCGGCAGCTTCACCGCGAAGGCGATGAAGAAGCCCAGCATCAGCACGTACTCGACACCGGGTGGCAGCTCGGCCTTGAGCAGGTCGCTGTAGTTGAAGGTGAGCACGCCAGTGGTGTTGTAGTTGACCAGCACCAGGCCCAGGATCGCCACCAGCATGATCAGGCCGCTGGCCTGGGTGAAGATGAAGAACTTGGTCGCCGCGTAGATCCGGGTCTTCTTGCCGTCTGCCGAGCTGTGACCCCAGAGCGCGATGAGGAAGTACATCGGCACCAGCATCATTTCCCAGAAGAAGAAGAACAGGAACAGGTCCAGGGCCAGGAACACACCGACCACGCCGCCGAGGATCCACATCAGGTTGAGGTGGAAGAAGCCGACGTGGCGCTGGATCTCTTTCCAGGAACACAGTACCGACAGCACACCGAGCAGGCCGGTGAGCAGGATCATCAGCAGCGACAGACCGTCAAGGGCCAGGTGGATGCTGATGCCGAAGCGCTGGATCCACTGGAGCTTGTATTCCAGGGCCCAGGCCGGTTCGGCGCCCGGGGCTGGAGCGAGGGTGTAGTCACCGGTACCCCACAGCCACAGGCCGATGCCAAGCAGCAGGGACATGGTCAGCAGCGCGATCCAGCGCGGCAGGGTGGCGCCGAAGCGCTCACCCAGCCAGCACAGGAAGCCGCCGATGAAGGGGATCAGGATCAGCCAAGGCAAAATCATGACGGGTTGGTTTCCTTTGGCAAAGTCGCAAGATTCATAGTCATACCGCAGCCACTACCACGGCACCGAGCACCAGCACGGCACCCACGGCGATAGAGGCGGTGTACCAGCGCAGTTGGCCAGTCTCGGTCTTGCTCATGGCCACGTGGCCGCCACGCGCCATCCGAGGAATCAGGCCGATGGTGCGGTCAACCGGGTCCTTGCGCAGGATGTGGCTGATCAGCAGGTACGGTTTGACGAAAAGCTTGTCGTAGATCCAGTCGAAGCCCCAGGCAGCGAACCACCAGGCCGACAGGACGCGACCGATGCCACTGTTGGCTACGGCGCTGACGAAGTGGCGCTTGCCCAGGAACAGCAGGGCGGCCAGCAGGATACCGGCGATGGCGATGGCACCCGAGGTGATCTCCAGCGCGTGCTTGGCTTCGCCACCGGCATGGCCGGCGCTTTCCGGCAGCACGCCGGCCAGCGGCGGGGTGATCCAGGCGCCGACGAAGGTCGACAGCACGATCAGCACGCCCAGCGGCAGCCAGTGGCTGATACCGTGGCCAGCGTGGGCTTCGGTCTTGGCTTCGCCGTGGAAGGCGATGAAGATCAGACGGAAGGTGTACAGCGAGGTCATGAACGCGCCTACCAGGCCGGCGTACAGCAGGCCGGTGTTGCCGCTGGCGAAGGCTTCCCAGAGGATCTCGTCCTTGGAGTAGAAGCCTACGGTCACGATCGGCAGGGCCGCCAGTGCCGCGCCACCGACCACGAAGCTGGCGTAGGCCAGCGGCAGTTTCTTCCACAGGCCGCCCATCTTGAAGATGTTCTGCTCGTGGTGGCAGGCAACGATCACCGCGCCGGAGGCAAGGAACAGCAGTGCCTTGAAGAAGGCGTGGGTCATCAGGTGGAAGATCGCCGCGTCCCAGGCACCCACGCCCAGGGCCAGGAACATGTAGCCGATCTGGCTCATGGTCGAGTAGGCGAGGATACGCTTGATGTCGGTCTGAACCAGCGCGGCGAAGCCGGCCAGTACCAGGGTCACGCCACCGACTACACCTACCAGGTGCAGGATGTCTGGCGCCAGCAGGAACAGGCCGTTGGTACGGGCGATCAGGTATACGCCCGCGGTCACCATGGTTGCGGCGTGGATCAGTGCCGAAACCGGGGTCGGGCCCGCCATCGCGTCGGCCAGCCAGGTCTGCAGTGGCAGCTGCGCCGATTTACCCACTGCACCACCCAGCAGCATCAGCGTCGCCAGCACCATCCAGGTGTCGCCAGCCTGGAACTTCTGCGGCGCCAGTACCAGCAGTTCCTGCACGTTCAGGGTGCCCAGCTGGGCGAACAGGATGAACAGGCCGATGGCCATAAACACGTCGCCGATGCGGGTGACGATGAATGCCTTGAGTGCCGCGTTACCGTTGTTGCGGTTGCTGTAGTAGAAACCGATCAACAGGTACGAGCACAGGCCCACGCCTTCCCAGCCGAAGTAGATGAACAGCAGGTTATCGCCGAGGATCAGGAACAGCATGCTGGCGATGAACAGGTTGGTGTACGAGAAGAAGCGCGAGTAGCCGGCTTCGCCACGCATGTACCAGGACGCGAACAGGTGGATCAGGAAGCCGACACCGGTCACCACGCCGAGCATGGTGACCGACAGGCCGTCCAGGTACAGGGTGAAGTTCGGCGCGAAGCCGTCCACCGACATCCATTGCCACAGCAGTTGGCTGTACGCGCCGCCTTCAGGCGGGGCGACATTGAACTGCCAGATGACGTAGGCGGCCGTGGCGGCCGACAGGCCTACCGAACCGACGCCGATCAGGGCGGACAGGTTCTCCGAGAACCGTCCGCGCGAGAACGACAGCAGCAGGAAGCCGATGAGGGGAAAGACGAAAGTCAGGAAGAGAAGGTTCATCCGCGCATCTCACTGGCAGCATCGATGTCGAGAGTGTGGAAGCGGCGATACAGCTGCAGCAGGATGGCCAGGCCAATGCTGGCCTCGGCGGCTGCCAGGCTGATCACCAGAATGAACATCACCTGGCCGTCGGGCTGGACCCAACGGGCACCGGCGACGACGAACGCCAGGGCAGAGGCGTTCATCATGACTTCCAGGCTCATGAGCACGAAGAGGATGTTGCGGCGGACCATCAGGCCAACCAGACCTAAGCAGAACAGGATGCCGGCGACCGCCAGACCATGCTCGAGAGGGATAGCACCCATGATTTACTCCTTCGCCTCGTTGCGGCCCAGGTGGAAGGCGGTGACGGCCGCAGCCAGCAGCAGCATCGACGCCAGTTCGACCACCAGCAGGTAAGGGCCGAAGAGGCTGATGCCCACTGCTTTCGGGCCCACGGTGGTACCGCTGATGCCTGCGCCGCTCGGGGTGACGAACAGGACGTACAGCAGCTCCAGCAGCAGCAGGGTGCCGAGGATCACAGGCCCTGCCCAGATACCGGGCTTGAGCCATCCCCGTTCCTGGGCGACCGAAGCCGGCCCGAGGTTGAGCATCATCACCACGAACACGAACAGCACCATGATGGCGCCGGCGTAGGCGATCACTTCCAGGGCGCCGGCAAACGGCGCACCCAGGGCGAAGAAGATCATGGCCACGGAAATCAGCGAAATGATCAGGTAAAGCAAGGCGTGCACGGGGTTGGTGCCAGTTACCACCCGAAGGGTGGAGACCACGGCGATCCCGGATGCGAAGTAGAAAGCGAATTCCATCTTTCTGTCCTTATGGGAGCAAGCTCTTCACGTTGATCGGCTCGGCTTCGTTCTGTGCAGAGCCCTTCGGCTTGCCAGCGATTGCCATACCCGCAACACGGTAGAAGTTGTAGTCAGGGTTCTTGCCGGGGCCGGAGATCAGCAGATCTTCTTTCTCGTACACCAGATCCTGACGCTTGAACTCGGCCATTTCGAAATCCGGAGTCAGCTGGATCGCGGTGGTCGGGCACGCTTCTTCACACAGGCCGCAGAAAATGCAACGCGAGAAGTTGATGCGGAAGAATTCCGGGTACCAGCGGCCGTCCTCTGTCTCGGCCTTCTGCAGCGAAATGCAGCCAACCGGGCAGGCCACCGCGCAGAGGTTGCACGCTACGCAGCGCTCCTCGCCATCGGGGTCGCGGGTGAGGACGATGCGGCCGCGGTAGCGCGGCGGCAGGTACACGGGTTCTTCGGGGTACTGCAGGGTGTCGCGCTTGCGGAACCCGTGGGAGAACACCATTGCCAGGCTGCGCAGCTGGGTGCCGGTGCCCTTAACGATGTCGCCGATATACTTGAACATGGGTCAAATCCTCACTGGGCCGCGACGGCTGGCGTGTTGTAGAGCACGATCGCAGCGGTCACCAGCAAATTGATCAGGGTCAGCGGCAGGCAGAACTTCCAGCTGAAGTCCATCACCTGGTCATAGCGTGGGCGCGGGATCGAGGCGCGCAGCAGGATGAACAGCATGATGAAGAACGCGGTCTTCAGTGCGAACCACAGGAACGACAGTTGCGGCAGGATGCCGAACGGACCGTGCCAGCCGCCGAAGAACAGGGTTACCAGCAGCGCCGAGATGAGGATGATGCCGATGTACTCACCGACGAAGAACATGCCCCACTTCATGCCGGCATACTCGATGTGGTAGCCGTCGGCCAGTTCCTGTTCTGCTTCCGGCTGGTCGAACGGGTGACGGTGAGTCACGGCGACGCCAGCGATGAAGAAGGTGCAGAAGCCGAAGAACTGCGGAATGATGAACCACAGGTTCTGCGCCTGGTACTCAACGATGTCGCGCATGTTGAACGAGCCCACCTGCACCACCACGCCCATCAGCGCCAGGCCCAGGAACACTTCGTACGACACGGTCTGTGCCGAAGCACGCAAGCTGCCCAGCAGGGCGTACTTGTTGTTCGACGACCAGCCGGCGAACAACACCGCGTAGACCGACAGACCGGCCATGGCGAAGAAGAACAGCAGGCCGATGTTCAGGTCGGCAACGCCCCAGGTCGGGGTGATCGGGATGACCACAAAGGCGATCAGCAGGGCGCTCATGGCCACTACCGGTGCCAGGGTGAAGATCATGCGGTCGACGAAGGGCGGGTTCCAGTCTTCCTTGAAGAACATCTTCAGCATGTCGGCAGCGATCTGGAACATGCCGAACGGGCCGACGCGGTTCGGACCGTAACGGTCCTGCCACCAGCCCAGCAGGCGCCGCTCGACGAAGCTGAGCAGCGCGCCGCAGACCACCACCGCCAGCAGGACCACGATGGCCCGCAGCACGGTCAGGATCACATCGATCACTTCGGGGGTGAACCAGCTCATTGTGCTGCCTCCTGCAGACCTTCGACGGATGCACCGAAGATGGCAGGCGGAATGCCAGCCAGGCCTTTCGGCAACGCGACCAGGCCAGCGCCCAGCTCTTCATTGATACGCAGCGGCAGGCGCAGGGCCACACCGGCAACGTTCAGGCTCAGCAGGGCGCCTTCGTTGACGCCCAGGCGGTCGGCTTCGGACTTGGCCAGGGCCACGTAGGCAGCCGGGATGCGCTCTTGAACCGGAGCGGCGCGCGAGGAGCTTTCTTCGCTGCCGAACAGGTGGAAGAACGGCACGGCAGTCCAGGTGCCACGGGCCGGGTTGAAGGCCCCCGGAATGGTGTTGAACCAGTTCAGGCGGTCGCCTTGCGACTCGATCAGGCGTACGCCTGGATCACCGGCACGCAGGTGGCCACCGACCTCGTCCTGGAACTTGTTCCAGGCTTGTGGGGAGTTCCAGCCCGGCGACCAGGCGAACGGCACCTGCTGGCGCGGTTCGGCCGAACCCGAGTAGCCTTCCATGGAGAAGGCGAACGCGGTGTCCTTGTCTTGCGGCGTGCGCGGCTCGTGCACACTGATGTTGGCGCGCATGGCAGTACGGCCGGAGTAACGCAGCGGCTCTCGTGCCAGTTTCATGCCCTTGATGCGGAACGCGGCGCTTGGCGCGGCGTTGACGATGCCGGCCAGTTGCGGGGCGGCTTCGGCGCAGGCGCTGGTGACATGGTCCAGCTGGGTCCAGTCAACCGGCTTGTTCAGCAAGGTGGCACGCAGGGCGTGCATCCAGCGCCAGCCTTCGTGGATCTGGATGCTGCTGTCCAGGTACTGCGGGTCGAACACCTGGAAGAAGCGCTGGGCACGGCCTTCCTGGCTGACCAGGGTGCCGTCGCCCTCGGCGAACGAGGCAGCCGGCAGCACCAGGTGGGCGCGGTCGACGGTGGCAGTTTTGGAGTGGTCGGCAACGATCACCACCTTGGCTGCAGCCAGGGCTGCGTCGACCTTGGCGGCCGGTACGCGGGCGTAGAGGTCGTTTTCCAGCACGACGATGGCGTCGGCTTTGCCGCTGATGACCGCGTCCAGGGCGGCATCGACCGACTCGCCACCGAGCATGGCCAGGCCGAGGCTGTTGGCCTCAGGCACCACCAGGCTCAGCGAGCCGTTCTTCTCGCGCAGCTTCAGGGCCTTGGCGATGTTAGCGGCGGCTTCGATCAGCGCTGGATCGGCCAGCGACGTACCGGCAACGACCAGTGGGCGCTTGGCGGCGACCAGGGCGTCGGCGATGCGCTGGGCCAGGGCCTTGGCTTCGGCGTCCAGGCCGGCGACGGCAGGGGCGCTCGGGTCGATGGCGTGGGCCACGGCGAAACCGATGCGGGCCAGGTCGGCCGGCGCAGCGTGTACGCATTCTTCGGCGACGTCGTCCAGCTTGGTTTCAGCCAGGGACGCGATGAACAGTGGGTACAGCGCGTGCTGGCCAATGTTCTTCACAGCAGCGTCGAGCCAAGGCTGCACTTTCATCGCTTCGGCCATGGCCTCGGCCTTGCCTTTGGTGGCCTGGCGTACGGCCAGGGCAACGCGGGCAGCGGTCTGGGTCAGGTCTTCACCGAGCACGAACACGGCGTCGTGGTCTTCGATGTCGCGCAGGGTCGGTACTGGCAGCGGGCTGTTGTTCAGCACGTTCAGTGCCAGGCGTACGCGGGCCAGTTCGCCCGCTTCCATGCCCGAGTAGAAATACTCGGCGCCGACCAGTTCACGCAGGCCGTAGTTGCTTTCGAGGCTGGCGCGTGGCGAGCCGATACCGACGATGGTACGGCCGCGCAGCAGGTCGGCGGCCTTGTCCAGGGCGGCGTCCAGGCCCAGCTTGGTGCCGTCGGCCAGTTGTGGCTGGCGCGGGCGGTCCTTGCGGTTGACGTAGCCGTAGCCGAAGCGGCCGCGGTCGCACAGGAAGTACTGGTTGACCGAACCGTTGAAGCGGTTTTCGATACGGCGCAGTTCGCCGTAGCGCTCACCCGGGCTGATGTTGCAACCGCTGGAGCAGCCGTGGCAGATGCTTGGGGCGAACTGCATGTCCCACTTGCGGTTGTAGCGCTCGGAGTGGGTCTTGTCGGTGAATACGCCGGTCGGGCAGACCTCGGTCAGGTTGCCGGAGAACTCGCTTTCCAGCACGCCGTCTTCGACGCGGCCGAAGTACACGTTGTCGTGGGCGCCGTATACGCCCAGGTCGGTACCACCGGCGTAGTCCTTGTAGTAGCGCACGCAGCGGTAGCAGGCGATGCAGCGGTTCATCTCATGGGCGATGAACGGGCCGAGGTCCTGGTTCTGGTGGGTACGCTTGGTGAAACGGTAACGGCGCTCGTTGTGGCCGGTCATTACCGTCATGTCCTGCAGGTGGCAGTGACCGCCTTCCTCGCACACCGGGCAGTCGTGCGGGTGGTTGGTCATCAGCCATTCGACGACGCTGGCGCGGAACGCCTTCGACTCTTCGTCGTCGATGGAGATCCAGGTGCCGTCGGAAGCAGGGGTCATGCAGGACATGACGATACGACCACGGGTGTCGTTCTCGTCGGTGTACTGCTTGACTGCGCACTGCCGGCAGGCACCAACGCTACCAAGCGCCGGGTGCCAGCAGAAATAAGGGATGTCGAGGCCGAGCGACAGACATGCCTGTAACAGGTTGTCTGCACCGTTGACTTCGAGCGCTTTGCCGTCTACGTGGATAGTGGCCATTGTTCAAAGTTCTTCGTTGGCCCGCGTGAGCGGGCGTGGCTAATGGAAATCGGTGAGCTTGCGACACGCCTCGATTGCTCGGGCCTGCCGGCAAGCTGGCGAGTGGCACGGACCACCCGCCTAATCATCTTGTTATGCGCCGACCACGATCGGCTTCGCCAGGTCGGGGCGCAGGGTTGCAGCGCTTTCTGGCGCCACACCGGCCTCGAACTCCGAGCGGAAGTATTTGATGGCACTGCCCAGCGGCTCGACGGCACCTGGTGCGTGAGCACAGAAGGTGCGGCCTGGGCCAAGGAAGTTGACCAGCCCCAGCAGGGTCTCGATGTCTTCGGCGCGGCCCTGGCCTCTTTCCAGTGCACGCAGCATCTTCACGCTCCACGGCAGGCCGTCACGGCATGGGGTGCACCAGCCACACGATTCGCGGGCGAAGAACTCTTCCATGTTGCGCAGCAGTGACACCATGTTGATGCTGTCGTCGACCGCCATGGCCAGGCCAGTACCCATACGGGTGCCGACCTTGGCGATGCCACCGGCGTACATTTGTGCATCGAGGTGCTCGGGCAGCAGGAAGCCGGTACCGGCGCCGCCTGGCTGCCAGCACTTGAGCTTGAAGCCATCGCGCATGCCGCCGGCGTAGTCTTCGAACAATTCGCGCGCGGTAACGCCGAATGGCAGTTCCCACAGGCCTGGGTTCTTCACCTTGCCGGAGAAGCCCATCAGCTTGGTGCCATGGTCTTCGCTGCCTTCGCGGGCCAGCGACTTGTACCAGTCGTTGCCGTTGGCGACGATGGCCGGCACGTTGCACAGGGTTTCGACGTTGTTCACGCACGTCGGCTTGCCCCACACGCCAACGGCGGCAGGGAAGGGCGGCTTGGAGCGCGGGTTGGCGCGGCGGCCTTCCAGCGAGTTGATCAGCGCGGTTTCTTCACCGCAGATGTAGCGGCCGGCACCGGTGTGCACGAACAGCTCGAAATCGAAACCGCTGCCCAGGATGTTCTTGCCCAGCAGGCCGGCGGCCTTGGCTTCATCGATGGCGCGGTTGAGGTTCTTCGCTGCGGTGGTGTATTCGCCACGCAGGAAGATGTAGCCGCGGTAGGCCTTGAGGGCGCGGGCGCTGATCAGCATGCCCTCGACCAGCAGATGGGGCTGTTGCTCCATCAGCATGCGGTCCTTCCAGGTGTTCGGCTCCATTTCGTCCGCGTTGCACAGCAGGTAGCGGATGTTCATGGATTCGTCTTTGGGCATCAGGCCCCACTTCACGCCAGTGGGGAAGCCTGCACCGCCACGGCCCTTGAGGCCGGAGTCCTTGACGCTTTGCACGATGTCGTCGGCGGACATCTGTGCCAGCGCCTTGCGGGCTGCGGCGTAGCCGTTCTTCGATTCGTACTCGGCCAGCCAGACCGGCTCGCCGTCGTCACGCAGGCGCCAGGTCAGCGGGTGGGTTTCGGCCGAGCGCGCGATGCGGTTGGCCGGGCCGAAGGAAGTAATGGTCATACGTAACCCTCCAGCAGTTTGGAAACGCCAGCCGGCTGTACATCACCGAAGGTGTCGTCGTCGATCATCAGCGCCGGGGCCTTGTCGCAGTTGCCCAGGCAGCACACAGGCAACAGGGTGAAACGGCCGTCGGCGGTGGTCTGGCCGAGGCCGATGCCCAGCTCGTTCTGAATCTGGCTGACCACCGACTCATGGCCGCCGATGTAGCAGACCATGCTGTCGCACACGCGGATGATGTGGCGGCCTACCGGTTGGCGGAAGATCTGGCTGTAGAAGGTGGCGACACCCTCGACGTCGCTGGCCGGAATGCCCAGCACTTCGCCGATGGCGTGGATGGCGCCGTCCGGCACCCAGCCACGCTCTTTCTGGACGATCTTCAGGGCTTCGATGGACGCCGCACGCGGGTCCTCGTAGTGATGCATTTCGTGCTCGATGGCCGAGCGCTCGGTTTCGCTCAGGGCGAAACGGTCTGTCTGGATAAGCGTGCTGTTCATGCTTAGCGGTCCACGTCAGCCATAACGAAGTCGATACTGCCCAGATACGCAATGAGGTCGGCGACCATGCTGCCTTTGATCACCGAAGGGATCTGCTGCAGGTGCGGGTAGCTCGGGGTACGGATCCGGGTGCGGTAGCTCATGGTGCCGCCATCGCTCGTCAGGTAGTAACTGTTGATGCCCTTGGTCGCCTCGATCATCTGGAACGACTCGTTGGCCGGCATGACCGGGCCCCACGAGACTTGCAGGAAGTGCGTGATCAGGGTCTCGATGTGCTGCAGCGTGCGCTCTTTCGGCGGCGGCGTGGTCAGCGGGTGATCCGCCTTGTACGGGCCTTCCGGCATGTTGCGCAGGCACTGGTCGATGATGCGGATACTCTGGCGCATCTCCTCGACACGTACCATGCAGCGATCGTAGGCATCGCCGTTGTGGGCCAGCGGTACTTCGAACTCGAAGTTCTCGTAGCCGGAGTAAGGGCGGGCTTTACGCAGGTCGAAGTTGCAACCGGTAGCGCGCAGGCCGGCACCGGTGGTGCCCCATTCCAGCGCTTCCTTGGTGTTGTACGCGGCAACGCCGATGGTACGACCCTTGAGGATGCTGTTTTGCAGGGCGGCCTTGGTGTATTCGTCGAGACGCTTGGGCAGCCACTCGACAAAGTCCTTGACCAGCTTGTCCCAGCCGCGTGGCAGGTCGTGAGCGACGCCACCGATGCGATACCAGGCAGGGTGCAGGCGGAAACCGGTGATCGCTTCGATCACGGTGTAGGCGCGCTGGCGGTCGGTGAAGGTGAAGAACACCGGTGTCATGGCGCCGACGTCCTGGATGTAGGTGCCCAGGAACAGCAGGTGGCTGGTGATGCGGAAGAACTCGGCCAGCATGATGCGAATCACGTCGACCTTCTGCGGCACCTGGATGCCCGCCAGCTTCTCGACCGCAAGCACGTACGGCAGGTTGTTCATCACCCCGCCGAGGTAATCGATACGGTCGGTATAGGGGATGAAGCTGTGCCAGGACTGGCGCTCGGCCATTTTCTCGGCGCCACGGTGGTGGTAGCCGATGTCCGGTACGCAGTCGACGATCTCTTCCCCGTCCAGCTGCAGGACGATACGGAACGCACCGTGCGCCGAAGGGTGGTTGGGGCCGAGGTTGAGGAACATGTAGTCCTCGTTGGCACCCTGACGCTTCATGCCCCAGGCTTCCGGGTTGAAGCGTGCCGACTCCTCTTCAAGCTGCTGCTTGGCCAGGGTCAGGCTGTAGGGGTCGAACTCGGTCGCACGGGCAGGGTAGTCCTTGCGCAGCGGGTGACCTTCCCAGGTCGGCGGCATCATGATGCGGCTGAGGTGCGGGTGGCCGGCAAAGTCGATGCCGAACATGTCCCAGACTTCGCGCTCGTACCAGTTGGCGTTTGGCCAGATGCCCGTCACGGTCGGCAGGTTCAGGTCGCCTTCGCTGAGCGACACCTTGATCATCACGTCGCTGTTACGCTCGATCGACAACAGGTGGTAGAACACGCTGAAATCGGCGGCTGGCAGGCCACGGCGCTGGGTGCGCAGGCGCTCGTCGACGCCATGCAGGTCGTACAGCATGCTGTAAGGCTTGGCGACGCCGCGCAGGAAGCTGAGCACCTCTTTGAGCTGGGCGCGTTTTACCCACAACACGGGCATGCCGGTGCGGGTTTCCTGGGCGACGAATGCTTCGGCGCCAAAACGGTTGTTCAGTTCGACGACCACATCCTGGTCGTCAGCCTTGTAGGGCGGAATAAAAATAGCGTTGTCCGCTGTCATGGTCTCGGTCGCTTTGGGTCAACGTTAAGAATGAAGCCAGGCCGCCGGCTCCTTCCGGAGCGGGCGGCAGGTCGCTGGATCAGACTTCGTCGGGGCTGCGCAGGTTGGTTACTGCAATGCGCTGCTCACGACGCAGGTCTTTCTGGGCTGGCATCTCGGCACGGTAAATACCTTGATCACCAACAACCCAGGAAAGCGGGCGTCGTTCTTGGCCAATCGACTCCTGCAGCAGCATCAAGCCTTGCAGGAAAGCCTCAGGGCGTGGCGGGCAGCCAGGCACATAGACGTCCACGGGGAGGAACTTGTCGACCCCCTGAACGACCGAGTAGATGTCGTACATACCACCGGAGTTGGCGCACGAACCCATGGAAATGACCCATTTCGGTTCGAGCATCTGCTCGTACAGGCGCTGGATGATCGGCGCCATTTTCACGAAACAGGTACCGGCAATGACCATGAAGTCGGCCTGCCGCGGCGAGGCCCGGATGACTTCGGCGCCGAAGCGGGCGATGTCGTGGGGTGCCGTGAAGGCTGTGGTCATTTCCACGTAGCAGCAGGACAGGCCGAAGTTGTACGGCCAGAGGGAGTTCTTGCGACCCCAATTGACCGCGCCACGCAGCACATCTTCAAGTTTACCCATGAAGATGTTCTTGTGGACCTGGTCCTCTAGCAGTTGATCGGTGACGGTTTCCCGTTCACCGACCGGGTACTGCTCGTTGGGCGCATCCGGATCGATTCTGGTGAGATTGTATTGCATGCCAAAGCCTCATTGTTTCAGCTTCGCTTGCCGCTTGCGGCGACCTTCGGGAGCCCAATCAAGTGCCCCGACGCGCCATAGGTAGACAAGACCTGCCAACAGAATTGCTATGAAAACGAGTGCTTCGACGAATCCGGTCCAGCCGCTTTCGCGGACGGACACAGACCATGCAAAGAGAAAGAGGGCTTCGATATCGAAGATCACGAACAGCATCGCGACCAGATAGAATTTGGCGGACAGGCGCAGGCGAGCGCTGCCGACGGGCAGCATGCCGGATTCGAAGGGTTCGTTCTTGGCGCGGCCCCAAGCCTTGCTACCGAGCAGGCTGGACAGGCCGAGCATGAAGGCGCACAGGCCGACGACACCCAGGAGGAAGATGGCAAAGCCCCAGTTGTGGGCGATGAGTCCTGCCGAATCGGACATGCTAGAGATCCTTATACAGAGACCCAGCTCTGCAGTCTGAAATAAGTGTAGAGCGGCGACTTGGCGTCGCACATGCAGTGACCAAATGTCGCAGCCGAATCAATCGCGCTGATTTTATGGGTAAACCTGGTGCAAGTAAAATTTCTGTCGCAAATTTATTCGTAGGATTAAGTACAAAAACCGTTCGTAACTGGCTGAGAGCCTTGAGATTCGGGCATTACGTGCGGTTTTGTTAATTATGTTTCTTGCGGTGGGTAACGAATTGTAAGCTCTGTAATGATAATTAATATCGTTTGGGCTGCTGCCTTCGAATTTCGCTGTTCTGCGCCTTGTAAAGTTCATCTGGCGATTCCCCCTACTTGCAATTGCAAAAAACCCTTGTTCTAGCAGCTTTCGGTACTGCGCGCACCGCTCTGGGTCAATACTTTATCGGTTGAGCGATGACCGACTGATGAAGCGATGGCCCATTGGCCGAGCCAGTAGGCGAGGATGATCAGGTACGGTGCGGCGGCGAACGGGCTGACGAAGCGGTCGATGCCGATCAGGCTGTCCGAGAATACGAACAGGCCGGCACCCAGCGCGGCCGGGCCGCTGCAGGCCAGGGCGCGCCAGAGCATCGCGCTGATGGCCAAGGTGTACAGCGTGACCGGGATCAGCAGCGGGCCGAGGCCATGGCTGGTCAGCACGCCTAGCAGTGTGATGCCAGCGATGGCGCTGAATGCCAGCGCAGGCAAGGCTGGGCACAGGGTAATGCCGCAATAGGCGCGCAGGTAGGCCAGGTGGGCGCATAGGAAGGCGACCAGGCCAAACACGAACAGGTCCGCAGGGATGGCCAGCAGGAGGTCGCCGAGTACCGAGAAGCCCAGGCCGATCGAGATCCATGTGCGATAAGGCGAGACCGGGGTGTTGCGCAGCCAGGCAATCAAGGCCAGCACCGGGATGGGTTTGGCCATGAGGGCGAGCAGGGTGTTGTCGCTGGCCAGTGCGTATATATAGAGGGCAGCGGCGGTCAGGGCGAGAATCATCAGGTGGCTTGGACGAGGCATGGGCGGTCCTTGCTGCTGGGCTGCCACAAGCATAGCCCTGATCCGGGGTTTTGTTGTGGCCTGTACCGGCCCTTTCGCGGGTAAACCCGCTCCCGCAGCGGCCTGCGCCCAATCACCGATGTGTGTCCCCTCCCGATCAGTGTAGGAGCGGGTTTACCCGCGAATACGGTAGCGGCGGCAACGGTGAACGGCTGGTGAAAATTGGCCAGCAGGCCCGGCCCTTTCTCGGGTAAAAACAAAGGCCCGGAGCTTTCACAAGCCCCGGGCCTTTGTTCAAAGGCAACCCACTATCAGTGGAACTGCTCTTCTTCGGTCGAACCGGTCAGTGCAGTCACCGACGAAGCGCCACCCTGGATCACAGTGGTCATGTCGTCGAAGTAGCCAGTGCCCACTTCCTGCTGGTGCGCCACGAAGGTGTAGCCCTTGTTGGCGTCAGCGAATTCCTGCTCCTGCAGCTTCACGTAGGCGGTCATGTCGTTGCGGGCGTAGTCGTGCGCCAGGTTGAACATGCCGTGCCACATGTTGTGGATGCCGGCCAGGGTGATGAACTGATGCTTGTAACCCATGGCCGACAGTTCGCGCTGGAACTTGGCGATGGTGGCGTCGTCCAGGTTTTTCTTCCAGTTGAAGGAAGGCGAGCAGTTGTAGGACAGGATCTGGTCCGGGTACTCCTTCTTGATCGCCTCGGCGAAGCGGCGGGCTTCGTCCAGGTCCGGCTTGGCGGTTTCACACCAGATCAGGTCGGCGTACGGGGCGTAGGCCAGGCCGCGGGCAATTGCCTGGTCGAGGCCGGCGCGGACCTTGTAGAAGCCTTCACGGGTGCGCTCGCCAATCACGAACGGCTGGTCGTACGGGTCGCAGTCGCTGGTCAGCAGGTCGGCGGCGTTGGCGTCGGTACGGGCCAGGATGATGGTCGGTACGCCCGATACGTCAGCGGCCAGGCGAGCAGCCACCAGCTTCTGTACGGCTTCCTGGGTGGGTACCAGTACCTTGCCACCCATGTGGCCGCATTTTTTTACCGAGGCCAGTTGGTCTTCGAAGTGCACGCCGGCGGCGCCTGCTTCGATCATGTTCTTCATCAGCTCGTAGGCGTTCAGTACGCCGCCGAAACCGGCTTCGGCGTCGGCCACGATTGGCGCGAAGTAGTCGATGTAGCCTTCGTCGCCCGGGTTCTTGCCGGCTTTCCACTGGATCTGGTCGGCGCGGCGGAACGCGTTGTTGATGCGTTTGACCACGGTCGGTACCGAGTCGACCGGGTACAGCGACTGGTCAGGGTACATGGACTCGGCCGAGTTGTTGTCGGCGGCAACCTGCCAGCCGGACAGGTAGATGGCCTGGATGCCGGCCTTGACCTGTTGTACAGCCTGGCCGCCAGTCAGGGCGCCCATGCAGTTGACGAAATCTTTGTCGGGGCGGAAGGACGGGTGGGCACCTTCGGTGACCAGCTTCCACAGTTTTTCTGCACCCTGACGGGCAAAGGTGTGCTCAGGTTGCACGGAGCCACGCAGGCGAACGACATCGGCGGCGGTGTAGGTACGGGTCACGCCTTTCCAGCGCGGGTTCTCGGCCCAGTCTTTCTCGAGGGCTGCAATTTGCTGTTCGCGTGTCAGTGCCATGGAAATAAACCTCGTCGCATCGATCTTGGGTTAATTGTGCTGATGCTCTGGGCAGATCAGGTGCCTGGCGGCTGTCCTGTTCGCAGGGGTGCGGCGGCGAACGAGAAGGCTCGAAGGGGAAGGTTGGGCAGGCCAGGCGAAGGTGCGCTCCGGCAGGTCGGCTCGTGGTTGCCTTGCTGCGGTGCTACGCGATTGCCAGTACTGCGGTGATGCGCTTCCGTCCCTCGGGACAACTTCTTCGTTGCAGTCGCAATCCCGTCGAACCGCCTTGTGGGCCGTATAGACACGAGGCGCCTCCTGGGGTGGAAGGAGCGCGCCCCGAAGGCCCTTGCCAGGGCCCCTGATTAGCGGGAGCGAGGCCATCATGCCCTTGGGAAAAAGACCCTGTCAAATGTTTTGTAGTGCTTTTTTGTCCTTACTACATCTTTGGTCTAATGCGACTTGGCAGTCAGTTTCAAGGCCCTTGGTCGAAGCCTTGAATTGCCTGGGATCAGTCGACAAGGTCGACTTTGACACGCAATGTCATGTTTTCACCCCGTTGGGTGCTGTACGTATGGCTTGACGCGCTGCGGTCGGCTTGGCTCTGCTGGTTGAACCCCGCCAGGGTGATCCACTCGCCGAGCTTGCCAGTGACTGTCGTGTCGGTACTTTGTACTTTCACTACATCTGCACGTTCATGGCTGATGCGGTCATTATTGCTGCTTATTTGCAGGCGAACCGTTTCGCCGCTCAGGCTCGGGGTTACGTAGAAGCCTTGGGTCACGTTGCGGTATTCGGTGTTGCTCTGAATGCGCCCATAGCCGTCTGTGCTGGTGCTGGTAATGGGGATGCTCTGGCCCACCTGGATCAGTGCCGGTTGCCCTTCGCTGGCTTGTACCTGCTGCATCCCGCCATCGCGGTTGCGGGTGCCGTAGTGAATGACGCGTGCGTTGCCGCGGTTGTCCTGGAAATTGCTATCGTTGTTGTCGACGCTGATCAGCAGGCGCTTGGGCGCGGTATCCAGTTGTTGCAACAGGGCGCGCAGGTCGTCGATGCGCTCGGGGCTGGCGTTGACGATCAGTTTGTTCTCGAAGGCGCTGATCGTGCCGTCCTTGCCGATGAAGGCCTGCAGGGCGGGCAGCAGTTCGGCGCTGCTGCGATGCTGAAGTGGCACCACCTCGGTGGCGGCATGGGTGGTGAGGCTGGCAACCAGCAACAGGGAGGCGAAAAGGGGGCGTAGCGGCATGTCCATGATCTCCGCAGGTGGAACCAACATGATGGCAAATTTGCTGACTTTTTGCCGGATCCGGATCACGCCGGCACGGTTGCAGACGGTCGTATTATCCTGATTTATCTTGTAGGCTATAAATTATAGTAGACAAGATAATTGAGGTTAATTGCATGTCTCCCGTTCGCCCGCTCCTGCGCCGTAATCAGTTGGCCAACGCACTGGCCCAAGACTTGGCCGGCGAGTCGTTGGTCGATTACAGCTCGGGCATGTTCCTGGCCGCGCCCCGGCGTACGGGCAAGAGCACCTTCCTCAACAACGACTTCATACCGGAATGCGTACAGCGCGGTTGGCTACCGGTTTACGTCGACCTGTGGTCGGATCGCGACGCCGCCCCTGCGCAGCTCATCAGTGGCGCCATCGGTACTGCGCTGGCCAGATTCGAAGGTGCGCTGGCCAGGACTGCGAAAAAGGCCGGTATCGACAAGGTCAACCTGCTGCGCACCCTGAGCTGGGATTTCACCCGCCCGCAACTGCCGGCGGGTACTACCTTGGCCCAGGCGCTTGCCGTGTTGCATCAAGTGTCAGGGCAGCTGGTAGTGCTGATCATCGACGAGGCTCAGCACGCCCTTAACAGTGAAGATGGCCTCAATGCGATGTTCGCGCTGAAAGCCGCGCGTGACCACCTTAACCGTGGCGACCGTCCAGACGGCTTGCGCCTGGTGTTCACGGGCTCTAGTCGCGACAAGCTGGCCAACCTGGTACTCAAGAGCAAGCAGCCATTCTTTGGTGCCAGCATCACGCCCTTTCCGTTGCTGGGGCGTGAATATGTCGAATTCATCACCGCCCTGTGGAACCGTCGCCTGGCCGACAGTAACCAGTTCAAGGTAGAGGACCTGGCATACGCGTTCGAACTGGTCGGCCGGCGCCCGGAAATGCTCAACAAACTGTTGGCCGAAGTTAGCGTCGGCCTGGGTGAGGCGGGCAACCTGGGTGAACTGCTGCGCAATGGGGCGCTGAATCATCAAGCCGGGGTGTGGAGTGACTACGAAAGCGCTTGGAACGAACTTACGCCGTTGCAGCAGGCAGTGCTAGAGGTCATGGCCGAGCGCACGCTGGGCCGGCAGCCGTTTTCCCCGTTTACCGAGCAAACCCTGGTAGAGGTCAGCCGCAAGCTGGAGCAGGCCCAGGCGGTAGCCAACGTCAACACGGCAAACGTACAGAAGGCCCTTGATGCCCTGCGCGACAAGGAGCTGGTATGGAAAGCCAATCGTGGCGAGTACACGTTGGAAGATACTTCCATGGCCGAATGGCTCGCCCGCGACCAGGCAGTTGCCAGCCACAGGTGAACCTTTGAGGTGCCCCGTAAGTCGCACTCACAGGGAGCGCGTGAGGTGATTGCATGAACGGTGTCCTGATCTTGCTGTCATGGCTTTGCAGTCTTGGTGCACAGGCTGCAGCGGACACGCTGCGCATCAAGCAGCTGCAGCGTTGCGGTGAGCGGGTGTTGAACTGGAGCTGGGGCATTCACCGGGTCGGGGCACGCAATGTGAAGGGTGATGAGGTCGATTCGCTGGTGCGCTCCGGGCTGGCGATGAGCGGCTACGCAAGCGCCACAGTTCCAACATCGACATGCGCGTGGATGTCAGTGCTGCTGCCTGCATACGCCCAGTGTCAGCCGAGGCTGCGCATTGCGGCACGTCGTACGCAACACCCTTGGTGACTGCCACTGTGGCGACGATGCTGTCGATCAACCCGGCACTTACCCCGGAACAGGTGCGCATGCTGTTGCGGCGCAGTGCCTTGACCCTGGGCGTCGAACAGGATTTCGAAGCGATGGATGCCGAAGACCTGACGGCGCCGATCCGGCCGCCTGAGCGACCCGGATCTGGGCCGTTCGGCGCGCCTGGACATGCAGCGTGCGCTGGACCTGGCCGTGCAGAGCCTGGAACGTGTGCGTTGAGCGGTGGCCGCTTTCCGACAAATTCCGTAACATCGCGCCCCTCGTTTTTAAATCGTCCTCCGGACTGAACCACAGGAAGCCCATGAAGCCCGCCCGACTACGCGCCGACCTGCTCGCCGGCCTCACCACCTCGTTCGCCTTGGTCCCCGAGTGCATCGCCTTTGCCCTGGTGGCCCACCTCAACCCGCTGATGGGCCTGTATGGCGCGTTCATCATTTGTACCCTGACGGCGCTGTTCGGCGGGCGGCCGGGGATGATCTCCGGCGCTGCCGGCTCGATGGCGGTGGTGATCGTCGCGCTGGTGGTGCAGCACGGCGCGCAGTATCTGCTGGCGACGGTGCTGCTGGGCGGCGTGGTCATGATCCTGTTCGGCGTGCTGCGCTTGGGCAAGCTGGTGCGCCTGGTGCCATACCCGGTCATGCTCGGTTTCGTGAACGGTCTGGCCATCGTCATCGCCATGGCTCAGCTGGAGCATTTCAAGGACGGCGAACACTGGCTCACTGGCACGCCGCTGTACCTGATGGTCGGCCTGGTGGCGCTGACCATGGCGGTGGTTTATGTGCTGCCGAAACTGACCCGCGCGGTGCCGCCGGCTCTGGTGGCGATCCTCGGTGTCGGCCTGCTGGTGTACTTGCTCGGGCTGCCTACCCGCACCCTGGGTGACATGGCGCACATCGCTGGTGGCCTGCCTGGGCTGGTCCTGCCGGATGTGCCCTGGAATCTGGAAACCCTGAAGATCATCGCCCCTTATGCGGTGCTGATGGCCATGGTCGGCCTGCTGGAAACACTGCTCACCCTCAACCTGACCGATGAAATCACCGAGAGCCGTGGCTTCCCGGACCGCGAGTGTGTGGCACTGGGCGCTGCGAACATGGTGTCGGGCCTGTGCGGCGGCATGGGCGGCTGCGCGATGATCGGGCAGACGGTGATCAACCTCAGCTCCAATGGCCGAGGCCGGTTGTCGGGCGTAGTGGCCGGTGTGATGATTCTGCTGTTCGTGCTGTTCCTGTCGCCGCTGATCGAGCGTATTCCACTGGCAGCGCTGGTCGGGGTGATGTTCGTGGTGGCCCAGCAGACCTTTGCCTGGGCGTCGTTGCGGGTGTTGCACAAGGTGCCGGTAAATGATGTGCTGGCGATCATTGCGGTGACCGTGGTCACGGTGTTCACTGACCTGGCCATGGCGGTGCTGTTCGGTATCATCATCGCGGCGCTCAACTTTGCCTGGCAGCATGCGCGCGAGCTGTATGCCGACACCCATGAGGACGCGGGGGGCGGCAAGCGTTATCAGTTACATGGCACGCTGTTCTTCGCCTCGACCACCTCGTTCCTCAACCAGTTCGACACGGCCGGGGACCCGGCGCAGGTCACGCTGGATTGCCAGCATTTGAGCTTTGTCGATTATTCGGCGGTTGCGGCGCTGAAAACCCTGCGCGAGCGCTATGCCAAGGCGGGCAAGCATTTGCGCGTGGTGCATTTGTCGGATCGGTGCAAGAAGCTGCTGAAGCGGGCTGGCGAGCAGCACTGAGCTTGATTGTGGCCTGTACCGGCCTCTTCGCGGGCACGCCCGCTCCCACAGGGGGGGCACAATGTTTGGGCCTGCGGCCATTCTGTGGGAGCGGGCGGGCCCGCGAAGAGGCCGGCACAGGCGATTGCATCATTCCCCGCGGCTCTTCTTGACGATGCCGTCGGCAATGCTCGCAGGCGCCTCGGCATAGCGGGTGAACTCCATCGAGAAGCTTGCCCGGCCTTGGGTCATCGAGCGCATCGAGGTGGCGTAGCCGAACATTTCACCCAGCGGCACTTCGGCACGGATCACCTTGCCAGCCGGCGTTTCATCACCGTCCTGGATCATGCCGCGACGTCGGCTCAAGTCGCCGAGGATGTCGCCCTGGTACTCCTCCGGCGTCACCACCTCAACCTTCATCACCGGCTCCAGCAACACTGCGCCACCTTTCTGCGACAACTGCTTGGTGGCCATTGATGCGGCGATCTTGTAGGCCATCTCGTTGGAGTCGACATCGTGGTACGAGCCGTCGAACACGGCGGCCTTGAGGTTGATCAGTGGGTAGCCGGCAAGCACGCCGTTCTTCATTTGCTCCTCGATACCCTTCTGGATGGCCGGGATGTACTCGCGCGGTACCACGCCGCCGACAATCTCGTTGATGAACTCCAGGCCTTCTTTGCCTTCATCACCGGGGGCGAAACGGATCCAGCAATGGCCGTACTGGCCGCGGCCGCCGGATTGGCGAACGAAGCGGCCCTCGATCTCGCAGGTGTTGCGGATCTTCTCGCGGTAGGCCACCTGTGGCTTGCCGATGTTGGCCTCGACGTTGAACTCGCGGCGCATGCGGTCGACGATGATGTCCAGGTGCAGCTCGCCCATGCCCGAGATGATGGTCTGGCCGGTCTCTTCATCGGTACGCACGCGGAATGAGGGGTCTTCCTGGGCCAGCTTGCCCAGCGCGATCCCCATTTTTTCCTGGTCGGCTTTGGTTTTTGGCTCCACTGCTACGGAAATCACCGGGTCGGGGAAGTCCATGCGTTCGAGAATGATCGGCTTGTCCATGTCGCACAGGGTGTCGCCGGTGGTCACGTCCTTCATGCCGATCAGTGCGGCGATGTCGCCGGCACACACGTCCTTGATTTCTGCGCGTTGGTTGGCGTGCATCTGCACCATGCGGCCAATGCGCTCTTTTTTGCCCTTGACCGAGTTGAGCACCGCGTTGCCGGAGCTGAGCACACCGGAATACACCCGGGCGAAGGTGAGGGTGCCGACGAACGGGTCGGTGGCGATCTTGAAGGCCAGTGCCGAGAACGGTTCATTGTCGTCGGCGTGGCGTTCCAGGTGCTTTTCTTCGTCGTCGGGGTCGGTGCCCTTGATTGCCGGGATTTCCGACGGGGCGGGAAGGTAGTCGATCACAGCGTCGAGCATCAGCGGCACGCCCTTGTTCTTGAACGATGAGCCGAGGATGGTGGGCACGATTTCGTTGGCAATGGTGCGCTGGCGCAACCCGGCCTTGATCTCTTCGATGCTCAGCTCCTCGCCATCGAGAAACTTCATGGTCAGCTCGTCATTGGCCTCGGCCGCAGCTTCGATCATGTGCGCGCGCCATTTGTCGGCAAGCTCCTGCAGATCGGCTGGAATATCTTCTTCGCGGTAACTGGTGCCCTGATCGGCATCGTTCCAGTAGATGGCCTTCATCTTCACCAGGTCGATCTGGCCCATGAAGTTTTCTTCGCTGCCGATGGCCAGCTGGATGGGCACCGGGTGGTGCCCCAGGCGTTGATCGATCTGCTTGACCACGCGCAGGAAGTCGGCACCCTGGCGGTCCATCTTGTTGATGTAGGCCAGGCGTGGCACGTGATACTTGTTGGCCTGGCGCCAGACGGTCTCGGACTGCGGCTCGACGCCGTCAGCGCCGCTGAATACCACGACCGCGCCATCGAGCACGCGCAATGAGCGCTCCACCTCGATGGTGAAATCGACGTGGCCTGGGGTGTCGATGATGTTGAAACGGTACTTGTGGGCGAACTGCTTGGTCGAGCCTTGCCAGAACGCCGTAGTCGCCGCCGAAGTGATGGTGATGCCGCGTTCCTGCTCCTGGGCCATCCAGTCCATGGTCGCCGCGCCATCGTGCACTTCGCCCATCTTGTGGTTGACCCCGGTGTAGAACAGGATCCGCTCGGTGGTCGTGGTCTTGCCGGCATCCACGTGGGCGACGATGCCGATATTGCGGTACAGCTCGATGGGCGTTGTGCGGGCCATGGCGGACTACCTGTGGGTGGGCGGATTCCACCAAGTTAGCAGACCGGTGGAATCCTGCCCTGCCGCCGGGCTGTCAGTCGGCCAGGGCTTGCAGCATCCACTGGCCATCCACTTCGCGGGCCAGGCCGCTGGCCGGCAGCAAGGCCAGCAGGCGCGCGTGCAGGGCGGCCTCGGTAAAGGTCTTGAGGGTGGTCAGGTCCAGCGCACCGATCAGGGTGAGATCAGCCTTGGTGTACGACAGCCAGGCTTTTTTCAACACCTGGGCGACGTCGCTACCGGCGGTGCTGGCGAACCGGCGGTGCCACTGGCGGCCTTCGAAAGTGAAGTTGTGCGCGTGGCTGTAGGTGCTTTGGTCGGCGCCTTCTACGCAGCGGTGGCAGTGGCATGGGCCCTCGCCGAAGGCGTTGCGCAGGTAGCTGTTGAAGTCCACGACGGGCTTGAGGGACAGGCGTTTGTCGACTTCGAACAGGTCGGCGATCAGGGGTTCTTCGGCGCTCACTCGGGATCCTCGTGTGGTGTGGCGTGCATCGGCGGGCACCCTAACAGATCGGGGCATTCAGATCACCTGTTGCAGGTGCCCCGCATACCCCAAGCAACATGCGATCCCTGTGGGAGCGGGCGTGCCCGCGAAGAGGCCAGTAGAGACAACAGAGACTGCCTGCCGTACTCTACGCGCCCCTACGCCTATACACCCACCGAGGTAACCCCGTTTGAGCACCAAGTACCCGTACATCGCCACCGTGACCATCAGCGCCGAAGACCGTGGCGGAGATACCGAAGCCTCGGAAAACCCCAAGATGCGCGTGGGCCTGGAAGCGGTGACCGAAACCCTGAAGAAGGTGCATTTCGTCGGTACGCTCGCGGCCCCTGAGAAACCGGCCACGCACATTTGCGTAACCCTGGAGAACGGCCTGACCTATTACGGCCCGATCGTTAACGGCCATGCCGAACTGGAAGGCGGCTGGATCGCCTTCGAGTCCGACATGCTCACCCCGCAAGAGCTGGGCCTGTAAGCCTCAGCTCAGTTCTGCCAGGCACTGCTCGAGGATATCCAGCCCTTCCTCGAGCACCTCGGCCTCGATGGTCAGCGGTGCCAGCAGGCGAATGATGTGCCGCGCCTTGCCGCTGGGCATCAGCAGCAGGCCCTTGGCTCGGGCCGCTTCCATCACCTGGGCCAGTTGTGCCGGTGCCGGGCTGCCATCGGCATTGACGAACTCGATCCCTCGCATGGCGCCCACGCCGGTCAGGCGGCCGATGTATGGGCTCAGGCCCGAGGCCTTCCAGCGCTCATGGCGGCTGACGATGGCCTGCTCCTGCCGTTCACCCCAGGTTGCAACGTTTTCGTCGGTCATCTGCGCCAGGCTGGCCAAGGCCGCCGCGCAGGCAATCGGGTTGCCTGAATAGGTGCCACCCAGGCCGCCCTTGGGCAGCGCCGCCATCAATTCCTTGCGCCCGACCACTGCACCCAGCGGCATACCGCCAGCAATGCTCTTGGCCAGCAACAGCAGGTCGGGTTCGATGCCCAGGCGCGGAAACGCGAAGCGCTGGCCGGTACGGCCGAAGCCCGACTGGATTTCGTCGATGATGATCAGGATGCCGCGCTCGTCGCAGAAACGGCGCAGGGCCTGGGCGAAGGCCGGGTCAAGGGCAAGGAAGCCGCCTTCGCCCTGCACCGGCTCGAAGATGAACGCCGCGACGTCCTCCACCGCCAGCTCGACGCTGAACAGGCGGTCCATGGCCTTGAGCGCCTGCTCGCAGGTAACCCCGGTATCCGCGCTGGGGTAGGGCAGGTGGTACACAGGCCCGGGCAGTTCACCGACCCGCTGCTTGTAGGGGGCGACCTTGCCATTGAGGTTCAGGGTGGCCAGGGTGCGGCCGTGGAAGCCGCCGTCGAAAGCGATGATGGCACGTTTGCCGGTAGCGCCACGGGCCACTTTCAGGGCGTTCTCCGCCGCTTCCGCGCCGCTGTTGGTGAGCATGCCGGCCAGTGGGTAGCTGAGCGGGACGAACTGGCTCAGTTGCTCCATCAGTGCCAGATACGGGCCGTGAGGGGCCGCGTTGAAGGCATAGTGGGTCAGGCGGGTGGCCTGAGCCTGGATGGCCTCGACTACAGCGGGGTTGCAATGGCCCAGGTTGAGCACGCCGATACCGCCGACGAAGTCGATGTAACGTTTGCCGTCAGTGTCCCAGACTTCGGCATTACGGCCATGGGAAAGTGTGATCGGGTGAACGATGGCAATGGATTGGCTGATACTTTCCTGGTTCATGGGGCACGCGGACCTTGTTCGAGTTTCTTATTATCCAAGCGTGTCGGCGGGTTATTCCGCAAACGAATTATTCGATTGCGGTCATTCCATGGATTCGTGATCTGGCCGGTTTTTTGGGTTGGCTGTGCCGGCCTCTTCGCGGGCAAGCCCGCTCCTACCAGAGGCCGGGGCAGGTCAAATCAATCCCCTTCAGCCACCCGTTCCCGGATCCACTGCACAAAGGCTCTGATCTTGGGCACTTCGGCCGCATGCTCGGCATGCGCAATGAAGTGCCTCCCGTTGCTTGCCACAGGGTGGTCCCAGGCCACCACCAGCTTGCCTTCGCTCAGCTCTTCGGCCACCAGATAGCGGGGAATCAGGGCTATGCCGCAGCCGGAAATGGCGGCGCGGATGCACAGGTAGAACGTGTCGAAGCGCGGCCCGTGGTAGCTGTTCTGGCTATGCAGCCCAAGCCCCAGGAACCACTCGTGCCAGGCCTCCGGCCGCGACACGCATTGCAACAGCCGGTGCTCAGTCAGCGCCTGGGCGCTGTCGAAACGGTGGCTGGCCAGCAGTTGCGGGCTGCACACCGGCACCACTTCTTCGCTGAACAACTCGATGCAGGTCGCCCCGGGCCAGGTGCCCTGGCCGAAGAAAAAGGCGACGTCAGCCTTGGCCTGTACCAGGTCGAATGGCTCTAGCTCGTTGCGCACATCCAGGTGAATTCGTGGGTAGCGGTCACCAAAACCCTTGAGCCTGGGCACCAGCCAGCGGGCGCCGAAGGTCGGCTGGGTGGCGATGCGCAGCACTTCGGTTTCGTCGCCGTAGCTGAGGATGTAGCGGCTGGATATGTCGATCTGGGTGAGGATCTTGTTCACTTCGGTGAGGTACAGCGCGCCGGCCGGGGTCAGGTGCAGGCGTCGGCGAATACGCTGGAACAGCGAGTGCGAGAGCATGTCCTCAAGCTGCGCGACCTGCTTGCTGACGGCGCTCTGGGTCAGGTGCAGTTCCTGGGCCGCGCGGGTGAAACTGAGGTGGCGGGCGGCCGCTTCGAAGCACTGAAGGGCGGTGGTCGAAGGCATCAGGCGTTTGGACATGACGGGCAAATACCGAGCAAAAAAGGAAGGAGTTCATTCCATAAAGGAATTATGTGGTTCGAAAAGGTCGTTTGTTGACCCCGGCCTATAGATTAATACTGACCTGGATCAACGATTACAACCGGTCATGCGAAGAGGAGGTCAATACCCGCTTCGGTCATCTGCAAAAAACAACAACAACACACATCAGAAATTTATAAGAATTCTGCTCAGACCTTCAGCCGCTTTGCTGCGGCCGACCCATTCGAGGGTTCTTCATGGCTTCGCAAGACAACAAGAAACAGCGCTCACTGCAGCACGGCCTGACTTCCCGTCAGGTTTCCATGATCTCCATTGCCGGCATCATCGGCGCCGGGTTGTTCATCGGGTCCTCCAACGCCATTGCCACCGCCGGCCCGGCCATCCTCATCTCCTACGCCATGACTGGCCTGCTGGTCTTGCTGGTGATGCGCATGCTGGGTGAAATGGCCATCGCAAACCCCAACAGCGGCTCATTTTCCACCTACGCCACGGAAGCCATTGGCCCTTGGGCAGGCTTTACCATCGGCTGGTTGTACTGGTGGTTCTGGGTGTTGATCATTCCGGTGGAGGCCATTGCCGGTGCCGATATCCTGCATGCCTACTTCCCTGGCGTGCCCTCCTGGCTGTTCGCTTTCCTGATCATGCTGGTGCTGTCCTGCACCAACCTGGTCAGCGTGAAGAACTTCGGTGCCTTCGAGTACTGGTTCGCGCTGGTCAAGGTGGTCGCAATCATTGGCTTCATCGGGGTCTGCACCTTGGCTGTGTTCGGCTTCTGGCCGCTGGCGGAGGTGTCCGGGGTCAGCCGGCTGTGGGACAGCGGTGGTTTCATGCCCAATGGCTTCGGGACGGTGCTTGGGGGCGTGCTGATCACCATCTTCTCGTTCTTCGGTGCCGAAATTGTCACCATCGCGGCTGACGAGACCGCCAACCCGAAAGACAAGATTCGCCGCGCCACCAACCTGGTGGTGTACCGCATCGCCATCTTCTATCTGGCGTCGATCTTCCTGGTGGTGTCGCTGGTGGCCTGGAACGACCCCGAGCTGAAAGCGGTAGGGTCGTTCCAGCGTGTACTGGAAGTGCTGAACGTGCCGGGCGCCAAGCTGCTGGTTGACCTGGTGGTGCTGGTGGCGGTGACAAGTTGCATGAACTCGGGGCTCTACACCGCGTCGCGCATGCTCTATTCGCTTGGCGCTCGTGGTCAGGCGCTTAGCGTGACCAAGCGCATCTCCGGTTCCGGCGTGCCGACCGTAGCGGTGATCTTCTCCACCCTGGCAGGTTTTGCAGGCTGCTTCGTCAACTACGTGTTCCCGGGCAAGGTGTTTGGCTTCCTGCTGTCGACCACTGGCGCCATCGCCTTGCTGGTGTACCTGGTCATTGCCGTGTCGCAGCTGCGCATGCGTGCCCGTGCCGAACGTGAAGGGCGCCCGCTGGAGCTGAAGATGTGGCTGTTCCCATGGCTGACCTGGCTGGTGATCGGCACCATCGTCATGGTGCTGGGCTACATGCTGTTCAGCGATGCCTACCGCTACGAAACGCTGATGACCGCTGGGGTGACCGCGTTCATCCTGCTGGTTTCGCTGACCCAGCGGCGTGCCAAGATGGTTGCCCAGACGGCCTGATGTTTCTGCTTTAATGGGGGCGTTGCGCGCCCCCATTCCAACAAGCACAGGAAGCGTATGACTGATCACACACTTTCCCTTCAAGCCCTCGCGGCGCCTGAGGGTACCTGCTACGGCTGTGGCTGTTCCCACCCCAGCGGCCTGCACCTGCAAAGCCACTGGGACGCCGACGGTGTTCACCTGGTGTGCCGACACTCGCCCCACAGCACCTTCATTGGCTGGCCTGGCCTGGTTTACGGTGGCCTGCTGGCGATGCTGGTCGACTGCCACTCCAACTGGACGGCGATGGCGTACCACTACCGTAACGAAGGCCGAGAGCCGGGCAGCCTGCCGCGTATCGACTGCGTTACCGGCACGCTCAACCTGACCTACCTGAAACCAACGCCGATGGGTGTCGAGCTGTTGCTCAAGGCGCGTGTCGAAGGCGAAGTGGGGCGCAAGAGCCGGGTCATCTGCGAAGTCTGGGCAGAGGATGTACTGACTGTGACCGCCGACTCCGTGTTTGTCCGCGTCGATACCGAAAAGCTCAAGCTCAAGGCCCACGGCCAGGCCTGAGCTGCCAACGCTGATGAGTGGTCGGTGATGGTCAGCGGCTGGGGATGTCTCTAGAGTGACAGGTTCATTCCCTTGGCAAGGTTGATCATGACCGATCTCAGTGCTTTCCCCATTACTCGCAAATGGCCCGCCAAACATCCCGAACGCCTGCAGTTGTACTCGCTGCCGACGCCCAACGGGGTGAAAGTGTCGATCATGCTCGAAGAGATTGGCTTGGCTTACGAGGCGCACAGGGTCAGCTTCGACAATGATGACCAATTGAGCCCCGAATTCATCTCGCTCAGCGCGAACAACAAGATCCCCGTCATCCTCGACCCTAACGGGCCGGGTGGTCAGCCGCTGCCGCTGTTCGAATCGGGGGCGATCTTGCAGTACCTGGCGGAGAAGAGCGGCCAGCTGCTCAGCCAGGACCCCGCCCAGCGCTATCAGACCCTGCAGTGGCTGATGTTCCAGATGGGTGGCATCGGGCCGATGTTCGGCCAGGTCGGGTTCTTCCATTTCTTTGCTGGCAAGGAATATGAAGACAAGCGCCCGCGTGACCGCTATGTCAACGAGTCCAAGCGGCTGCTGGGCGTGCTGGATCGGCATTTAGAAGGTCGGCAGTGGATGGCTGAGGAATACAGCATCGCCGACATCGCCATCTTCCCTTGGGTGCGTAACCTGGTGGAGCGCTACAACGCCCGTGACCTGGTGGGCTTCGACCAGTTCAAGGAAGTGCAGCGCGTGCTGGCGAATTTCTTCGAACGGCCAGCCGTGCAGCGTGGCCTGAAAATCCCGGGTTGATCAACCCGTGCAGGGACAACAGCCTTGCGCAAACTTCGAAACGCCTGCGCGGTCGCCCGTAGGCGCGGGTTTACCCGCGAAAGGGCCGGCCCTGCTGGCCAATTTCCACCCGTTGTTCACCGTTGTCGCCGCTACCGTATTCGCGGGTAAACCCGCTCCTACGCCGGATCGGTGGTGGACACAGGTCGGTGATTGGGCGCAGGCCCTCGTAGGAGCGGGTTTACCCGCGAAAGGGCCGGCCCTGCTGGCCAATTTCCACCAGCCGTTCACGGTTGCCGCCGCTACCGTATTCGCGGGTAAACCCGCTCCTACACAGATTGGTGGTGGACACACACCGGAGGTTGGACACAGGCCGTCGTGTAGGAGCGGGTTTACCCGCGAAAGGGCCGGACCTGCTGGCCAATCTCCACCCGCTGTTCGCGGTTGCCGCCGCTACCGTATTCGCGGGTAAACCCGCTCCTACGCCGGATCGGTGGTGGACACAGGTCGGTGATTGGGCGCCGGTCGTCGTAGGAGCGGGTTTACC
>NZ_JBTRAR010000036.1:0-27907 GCF_054611535.1 Pseudomonas sp. VEM90
GCGACCGATGCCGCTGGTAATGCCTCCGTAGCCAGCTCGGTCACCGCCCCGGACATCGATGGCGGCGATACCACCCCGCCTGAAGCCCCGACCAATCTGGTGATCGGCCTTGCCGGCAGCCAACTCAGTGGCCGAGGCGAAGCCGGCACTGCCGTGCAGGTGCGTGACGCGGCCGGCGACATCCTCGCGACTGGCACTGTCGCCGAGGATGGCACCTTCACCGTCACCCTGGACCCTGCCGTGAACGACGGCAGTACTTTGCAAGTCACCCTCACCGACGCCGCCGGCAACGTATCGCAACCAGGCTCGGTCACCTCGGCAGACCTGCTGCCGCCCGCACAACCGACTGACCTGGCCCTGGCCGATGGCGTCACCTTCACCGGTCGCGGTGAGCCTGGTGCTACCGTGCAGGTGCGCGATGCCGGCGGTAACCTGATTGGCACCGGTGTCGCCGGGGCCGACGGCCTGTTCAGCCTCACCCTGTCGCCTGCTCAGGCCAATGGTGAAGCACTCGATGTACGTCTGGTGGATGCCGCCGGTAACAGCTCTGCTCCATTGCAATTCGATTCGCCGGACATCACTCCGCCTGAGGCAGTAACCAATATTGCCGTCGGCGCTGATGGCCTGGCCCTGAGCGGTCGCGGCGAACCCGGCGCCACCGTCGAAGTGCGCAATGCCAATGACGCCGTGATCGGCACGGGTGTTGTGGGAGCCAATGGCACCTTCCTGATCGATCTGGATCCAGCCGCGCAGCCAGGCGAGCAGTTGAGCCTGGTGCAAACCGACCCAAGCGGCAATGCTTCCGTGGCTACTGAGTACGACGTCCCACTGACCACCGCGCCCGACAGCCCGAGCAATCTGGTCATCGATGCTGATGGCACTACCCTGACCGGTAACACGCCGGCCGGCAGCCGCGTGGAAGTGCATGACCCCAACGGCACGCTGATTGGCAGTGTGGTGGCTGGCCCCGACGGCAGCTTCACCGTAACCCTCGACCCGGCCCAGGCCAACGGCGAACTGCTGGACGTGGTGGCCATCGATGACGGCGGCGTTTCCTCGCTGCCCACCCAGATCACCGCCCCCGACATCACCGCCCCTGCCGCACCGACCGAACTGGTGATCAATACCGACGGCAGCGTGGTCACCGGCCGCGCCGAACCGGGCAGCACCGTACGCGTGCTGGCCGCCGACGGCACCACGGTGCTGGGTAGCGTGGCAGTGGGCGCTACCGGCAGCTTCAGCATCACCCTCGACCCGCCACAGGTAGACGGCGAGGTGCTGCAAGTCACCGCCACCGATGTGGCAGGCAACGCCTCCACCGCCGGCAACCTTACCGCGCCGGACATCGACGGCGGCGACACAACGCCACCGGAGACCGCGACCAATCTGGTGATCGGCCTTGCCGGCAGCCAACTCAGTGGTCGAGGCGAAGTGGGCACCACCGTGCAGGTGCGTGACGCGGCCGGCAACATCCTCGCGACTGGCACCGTCGACGCGGATGGCACTTTCACCGTCACCCTGGACCCTGCCGTGAACGACGGCAGCACCTTGCAGGTCACCCTCACCGACGCCGCCGGCAACGTATCGCAACCGGGCTCGGTCACCTCGGCAGACCTGCTGCCGCCCGCACAACCGACCGACCTGGCACTGGCCGATGGCGTCACCTTCACCGGTCGCGGTGAGCCTGGTGCTACCGTGCAGGTGCGCGATGCCGGCGGTAACCTGATTGGCACTGGCTTGATCAACGAAGACGGCACCTTCAGCGTCACGCTGTTCCCCGCCCAGGCCAATGGAGAAGCCCTGGACATTCGCGTGGTGGATGCCGCAGGCAACGCCTCGGCACCACTGCAATTCGATGCGCCGGACATCACTCCGCCCGATGCGGTCACCGACATCCTGGTCGGCGCTGACGGCCTGGCCCTGAGCGGTCGCGGCGAGCCCGGCGCCACCGTCGAAGTACGCTATGCCAATGGCACTGTCATCGGTACCGGCACTGTCGGCGCCAACGGCACCTTCCTGATCGACCTCGCCCCGGCCGCACAGCCGGGCGAGCAACTGAGCCTGGTGCAGACCGACCCAAGCGGCAACGCATCCTCGGCACTGCAATTCGAAGTCCCGGTCACCACTGCGCCTGTCAGCCCCAGCGACCTGGTGGTCGCCGAAGACGGCAGCAGCATCAGCGGTACCGCACCTGCCGGCACCCGCGTGGAAGTGCATGACGCCAACGGCACACTGATCGGCACTGTGGTGGCTGGTCCCGACGGCAGCTTCACCGTAACCCTCGACCCGGCCCAGGCCAACGGCGAACTGCTGGACGTGGTCGCCATCGATGATGGCGGCGTTTCCTCGCTGCCCACCCAGATCACCGCCCCCGACATCACCGCCCCTGCCGCACCGACCGAATTGGTGATCAATACCGACGGCAGCGTGGTCACCGGCCGTGCCGAACCGGGCAGCACCGTGCGCGTGCTGGCCGCCGACGGCACCACGGTGCTGGGTAGCGTGGCAGTGGGCGCTACCGGCAGCTTCAGCATCACCCTCGACCCGCCACAGGTAGACGGCGAGGTGCTGCAAGTCACCGCCACCGATGCAGCAGGCAACGCCTCCACCGCCGGCAGCCTTACTGCTCCGGACATCGATGGCGGCGACACAACGCCTCCGGAGGCCCCGACCAACCTGGTGGTCAACACTGCCGGTAGCCAGCTGACCGGTCGCGGTGAAGCCGGTTCCAGCCTTCAGGTGCGCGATGGCGCAGGCACCGTGGTTGCCACGGGCACGGTCAACCCAGATGGCACCTTCGCCATCACCTTGAACCCGGCCATCACCGATGGCAGTACCCTGCAAGTGACCCTGACCGACGCTGCCGGCAATGTCTCGCAACCCGGTTCAGTCGCCGCGCCAGACTTGCAGTCCCCGGCGCAGCCAACCGAGCTGGCCTTGGTTGATGGTGTGACCTTCACCGGCCGCGGCGAGCCCGGTGCCACCGTACAGGTGCGCAATGCCATCGGCAGCCTGATCGGCACAGGCCTGGTCAACGAAGACGGCACCTTCAGCGTCACGCTGTTCCCCGCCCAGGCCAATGGTGAAGCACTGGACATTCGCGTGGTGGACACCGCCGGCAATAGTTCGACGCCGCTGGCGTTCACTGCACCGGACATCACGCCGCCAGCTACTGTCAGCAACATCGTGGTCGGCGCCGATGGCCTGGTGCTCAGTGGCCGGGGCGAAGCGGGTGCTACCGTACAAGTACGTGATGCCAACGGCACTGTCATCGGTACCGGCACCGTCGGCGCCAACGGCACCTTCGAGGTCGACCTGGACCCGGCTGCCCAGCCGGGCGCTCAGTTGAGCCTGGTGCAAACCGATGCGAGCGGCAACGCCTCCGAGGCCCTGCAATATGAAGTTCCGGTAACCACTGCGCCCGCCAGCCCAAGCGACCTGGTAGTTGCTGAGAACGGCGTCAGCATCACCGGTACAGCCCCGGCAGGCAGCCGCGTGGAAGTACACGATGCCAACGGCACACTGGTCGGCAGTGTCGTGGCAGGTGTCGATGGCACCTTCACCGTCATCCTCAACCCGGCCCAGGCCAACGGCGAATTGCTGGACGTGGTGGCCATCGACGGCAGCGGCGCTACATCGCTACCCGTGCAGGTCACCGCACCGGACATCACCCCGCCGGTCACCCCGAGCGAACTGGTGATCAATGCCGACGGCAGCGTGGTCACCGGCCGCGCTGAAGTGGGCAGCACCGTGCGTGTGATGGCCGCCGATGGCACCACCGTGCTGGGTAGTGTGGTGGTCGACGCCACTGGCAGTTTCAGCATCCCCCTCGACCCGCCACAGGTAGACGGCGAGGTGCTGCAAGTCACCGCCACCGATGCGGCAGGCAACACCTCCACGGCCGGCGACATCACCGCGCCGGACATCGACGGTGGCGACATCACCCCACCGGATGCCGCGACCAACCTGGTAGTCGACCTGGCCGGCGCCCAGCTCAATGGCCGCGGCGAAGCCGGTGCCAGCGTGCAGGTGCGCGATGCCCAGGGCAATGTACTGGCCAGCGGCTCGGTCAACCCGGACGGTACCTTCCAGATCACCCTCGACCCACCGGTGAAAGATGGCAGCAACCTGCAAGTGGTGCTGACTGATGCCAGCGGCAATGCTTCTGCACCGGCGTCGGTGGCTACCCCGGACTTGCAGGCCCCGGCCCAGCCGACCGGCCTGGCCTTGGCCGACGGCGTGACCCTGAGCGGCAACGGCGAGCCTGGCACGACAGTGCAGGCCTTCGATGCCTCGGGCAACTTGCTCGGCACTGGTCTGGTCAATGAAACCGGCAGCTTCAGCATTACCCTGTCGCCAGCCCAGGCCAATGGCGAAATCCTCGATATCCGTCTGGTCGATACCGCCGGCAATGTCTCTTCACCCCTACAGTTCGATGCCCCGGACATCACCGCACCTGCCGTGGTCAGCAACATTGTGGTCGGCGCCGACGGCCTGACCCTGGGCGGTCGCGGCGAAGCCGGTGCAACTGTCGAGGCGCGCGATGCCAATGGCACGCTGATCGGTACCGGCACAGTGACCGCGAACGGGACTTTCCTGATCGACCTCGATCCAGCTGCGCTGCCGGGTGAACGCCTGAGCCTGGTACAGACCGACCCGAGCGGCAACGCCTCTGAAGCGCTGACCTACGACGTGCCACTGGTGGTCACGCCTACCAGCCCGAGCGAACTGGTCGTGGCCGCCGATGGCAGCAGCATCAGCGGCTCTGCTCCGGCAGGCAGCCGTGTGGAAGTGCATGATGCCAACGGCACGCTGGTCGGTAGCATCGTGGTGGGGGCTGAAGGCACCTTCACCGTGGTGCTCACACCAGCCCAGGCCAATGGCGAGTTGCTGGACGTGGTGGCGATCGACAACAACGGCACCTCGTCGTTGCCGGTGCAGGTCGCCGCACCAGACATCACCCCGCCTGTGGCACCCAGCGATCTCGCAATCAGTGGCGATGGTAGCGTCGTCAGTGGCCGCGCCGAATCAGGCAGCACCGTCCGTGTGCTGGCCGCCGACGGCACCACGGTGTTGGGCAGTGTCGTGGTGGGGGCCAGCGGCGCTTTCAGCATCGACCTCACTCCGCCACAAGTGGCAGGCGAGCAGTTGCAGGTGACGGCCACCGATGCCGCAGGCAACGCCTCCACGGCCGGTAGCGTCACCGCACCGATCGTGGACAACGGCGGCGACACCACACCGCCGGAGCCCGCTACCGAGCTGGCCATCAGTAACGATGGCCGCACAGTCTCCGGGCGCGGCGAAGCGGGCGCCACCGTGGAGGTGCGCAACGATCAGGGGCAGGTGCTGGTGAGCGGCACCGTTCAGCCCGATGGCAGCTTCAATGTACAACTGCCCACCCCGGTGGTGGATGGCTCGTCCCTGCAAGTGACCCTGACCGACGCCGCCGGCAACGTCTCTACACCTACCCCACTGACAGCGCCCGACCTGGTAGCACCGCTGCAACCAACCGACCTGGTACTGAGCAATGGCGACAGCCTGGTCGGCACTGCAGAAGGAGGCGCCCGAGTGGAGGTTGAAGATGCCTCGGGCAACCTGATCGGTAGCGCCATTGCCGAGCCGGATGGCAGCTTCAGCCTGACCCTCGACCCGCCACAGGCCAATGGCGAAACCTTGTCCATCACGGTGATTGATGCAGCAGGCAACACTTCGGTGCCGCTGAGCTACGTGGCCCCGGACATTACCGCGCCAGCGATCGTCGCCGACGTGGTGGCAGGCGATGGCAGCCTGGCCGTCTCGGGCCGTGGCGAGCCCGGTGCCACGGTGGAAGTGCGTGATGCCCAAGGTGCAGTCATCGGTACCGGCACCGTGGCGCCGAACGGCACCTTCGTGGTCGATCTGGAGGCACCGCTGGCCGCCGGAGAGAACCTCGTGCTGGTGCAGACTGATGCCGCCGGCAATACCTCGGCAGCGGTCAGTGTGACCGTTGCCGATACACCGCTGCCCGAAAGCCCGAGCGGCGTGGTGGTGGCCGGCGACGGCTCCAGCGTTTCCGGTACCGCACCGGCAGATACGCAGGTGCAAGTGCGTGACGCGCAGGGCAATGTCCTAGGCAGCGTCCAGGCCGGCCCGGATGGCAGCTTCACCATCGGCCTGACCCCCGCACAGGCCAACGGCGAGGCACTGGATGTCGTGGCGATTGACGGCGCTGGCAACAGTTCGCTGCCTACCCAGATCACCGCCCCCGATATCACCCCGCCCAATGAAGCCAGCGAACTGCAACTGAACGCCGAGGGCGACCTGCTCACCGGTCGCGGTGAACCGGGCACCACCGTGCAAGTCATCAGCGCCGACGGTACTGTGCTGGGCAACGCCCAGGTCGGTGCCGACGGTGTGATCAGCGTGGTCCTGAACCCACCGCAGACCGACGGCCAGGAACTGGACGTGGTATTGCGCGACCCGGCTGGCAACACCTCGACCGCCACCATCGTGGCGCCCGATACCGACGGCCCGCTGCAACCCTTCGGGCTGGCCATCGATACCGCTGGCATTCACCTCACAGGCCAAGGTCAAAGCGGCTCCATCGTCACCGTGCGTGACGCCGAAGGCAACGTGCTGGGCACTGCCACCGTGGGCGGTGACGGCCGATTCGACGTCACCCTCAACGCGCCACAACGCAATGGCGAAAGCCTGACCGTGGAAGCTACCGATAACCTGGGCAACAGCGCAGGGCCAGTGGACTTCACTGCACCCGACTCTACCCCACCGCAAGTGGTCACCAGCCCGGCCATCGACGGCACCGGCACCACGATCACCGGCAACGGCGAACCAGGTGCTACTGTCACCGTGCGCGGACCGGACGGCAGCGTGCTGGGCAGCACAGTGGTCGGCGCTGGCGGCGCTTTCGAAATTACCCTCGACACGCCGCAGACCAACGGCCAGGCTCTGACCGTGGAGCAACGCGACGCGGCCGGCAACCTGTCGGCGGCGGTCGACCTGTTGGCACCGGATACCCAGGCACCCGATAGCCCCACCGATTTGGTCCTGGCTGGCGACGGCAGCAGCCTGAGCGGCAGCGGCGAGCCGGGTGCGCAGGTGACCGTGACCGGCACTGGCGGCGCAGTACTGGGCACCGCAACGGTCCAGCCCGATGGCACCTTCCAGGTGGCAATCGACCCGCCACAGCTCAATGGCCAGACGCTGTCTGTCACTCAGGCGGACAATAGCGGCAACGGCTCGCCCGCTGGCACCGTGACCGCACCTGACCTCGAGGCACCGCTGCCGGCGCAAGGTCTGGGCCTTGACCCTACCGGCACACTGCTCAGCGGGCAGGGCGAGGCAGGCAGCACCGTAGAGGTACGCAACGCTGCGGGCGACCTGCTAGGCACCCTCCCGGTGAATGCAGACGGCACGTTCGAAGTGGCACTCTCCCCCGCACAGACCAACGGTGAAGTGCTGTCGGTGGTGCTGATCGATGGCGGTGGCAATGCCTCGCCGTCGGCCACTTTCACCGCTGACGACAGCACTGCGCCAGCTGCGCCTGCCGACCTCACGATCACCTCGGGCGGCAACGCCATCCAAGGTACAGGTGAAGCTGGCTCCACGGTGGAAGTGAAGCTTGCCGACGGCACGTTGGTCGGCACCACCGTCGTGCCCGCTGGCGGTAGCTTCACGGTCCCACTGTCGCCCGCACAGCTGGACGGCCAGCCCCTGGATGTGACGCTGACCGATGCGGCCGGCAACATTTCGCAGCCCAGCCAGATCATTGCGCCAGACATCACGCCACCGGCACTGCCCACCGACGTTGCAGTCAACGGCGATGGCACCGCTGTGACCGGTAACGCACCGGGCGCCAGTTCGGTGACTGTGAGCGATGAGGCCGGCAACGTAATTACCGTTGCGGTCAACCCGGATGGCAGCTTCAGCGTGCCGTTGGATACCCCGCAGAACAACGGCCAGACCGTGACCGTGGTGGTGACGGACGCAGCCGGCAACGATTCGGCACCGGTCTCTGTGACTGCGCCGGACACAACCAACCCGGAGCCCGCCACCGGCCTTACCGTAAGCCCGGACGGCAGCTCGGTCGGCGGCACAGCCGAACCTGGCAGCACAGTGGAAATCCGCAACCCGGATGACACCGTGCGCGGCACTGTAACTGCAGGGCCGGACGGCACCTTCGTGATACCGGTCGACCCACCCCTGGCATCAGGCGAAACCGTCGATGTGGTGGTGATCGATCCTGCCGGCAACGAATCGCCTGAAATACCACTGACTGGCCCGACAGGTGCTGAAGTGGCCACGCCTTCGGCCCTTGCCATCAGTGCCGACGGTTTCCTGCTGACCGGTCAAGGTACGGTCGGCTCGCTGATTACCGTGACATCCGGGGGCACCACCCTGGGCAGCGCTACGGTCGGCAGCGACGGTACTTTCCGAGTGTTCTTCCAGGACGCCCAGCTCAACGCCCAGACCTTGCAGGTCAGTGCCAAGGCTACCGCCGATGGCCAACCTTCGGTGCCGGCCATTATCGTGGCCAATGACACCACGGCACCTGACGCGCCGACGCAGGTAAACCTCAACGCCACCGGCAGTACGCTGACCGGCCAAGGCGAAGTGGGCGCAACCGTGCGCGTGACAGACGCACAAGGCACCTTGCTGGGGACTGCAACCGTGGACAGCAATGGCCTGTTCAGCGTCAGCTTCTCGTCGGCCGTGGCCAATGGGCAGAACCTGATCGTGACCCAGGCTGATGCTGCAGGTAACGTTTCGCTCGCGGCCACCCTGCAAGCGCCTGACCTGCAGGCACCACTGGCGGCCAGCAACCTCAGCCTCAACAGCGCAGCCACCGTGCTCAGCGGCCAGGGCGAAGCCGGTGCCAGCGTCACCGTGCGCGATGCCAGCGGCGCCATCCTCGCCACTGGCACCGTCAACCAGAGCGGCCAGTTCCAGATCACCCTGCCCAGCGCGCAGGTCACCGGTAGCCCGCTACAGGTCACCCTCAGCGATGCCGCGGGCAATGTGTCAGGCCCGGCCAGCCTGGCCACGCCAGACCACACACCGCCGGCGGCCATCAGTAACCCGGTGTTGAGCCAGGACGGCCGCCAGCTTTCCGGCAGCGGTGAAGCGGGCGCCACGGTACAGGTACGCAATGCCGCCGGCGCCTTGCTCGGCACAGCCACGGTGGGCGCAGACGGTCGCTTCACGGTGACCTTCGACACGCCACAAGCAAACGGCCAGGTCATCGGCGTGACGCAAGTGGATGCCGCCAGCAACACCTCGCCTGCGATCAATGTGACAACCCCAGACCTGACCCCACCCGCGCCTTTGACCAACGTGGTGCTGAACAGCAACGGCCTGACCCTGACCGGCCTGGGCGAAGCCGGTGCCACGGTCACCGTTCACGGCCCGGACGGGACCATCATCGGCACCGGCCTGGTAGCGGCCAATGGCAGCTTTACCCTCACCCTGAACAGCGCCCAGCTCAACGCCCAGCTCCTGAGCGTTACGCAGACCGACGCGGGCAACAACACCTCCACCGCCGTGGCGGTCACCGCACCGGACTTCACCCCGCCTACGGCACCGACAGCACTCGCCCTGTCGGGTACCGGGCTGCAACTGACCGGTAACGCCGAAGCCAACAGCACCGTGACCGTACGCGATGCCAGCGGCAATGTGCTGGGCACAGCGGTAGCGGGCAGCAACGGCACCTTCCAGGTCACCCTGAACAGTGCCCAGACCAATGGCCAGACGCTGCAGGTAACCGCCACCGACGCAGCCGGCAACGTGTCGCCGGCCGCACCTTACACCGCAGCCGACACCACGCCGCCGGCTGCCGTGACCAACCTGGCGGTGTCCGCCAATGGCGCCACCCTCACCGGCGATGGCGAAGCAGGCGCAACTGTGACCGTACGGGCACCAGACGGTACCGTGCTAGGCAACGTTACAGTGGCGGCTGACGGTCACTTCAGCGTGTCCCTGTCGCCGACAGCGATCACGGGTGAAAGCCTGAGCGTGGTCCAGGTCGATGCCGCACAGAACGTCTCCCCGGCACAAAGCGTGACTGCGCCAGGGGTGCTGGCACCGGCCACGCCGGACAACCTGATATTGGCCGCCGACGGCTTGTCAGTGACCGGCACCGCTGAGGCGGGCAATACAGTCAAGGTCTACGGCCCCAACGGCGTATTGCTCGGCAGCAGCCCGGTCGGTAACGATGGCACGTTCACTGTCAATCTGGGCAGTGCACAGGCCAATGGCGAAGTGCTGCAGGTCAGCGCAACGGGCACCGATGGCACCGTATCGCTGCCCGCTACCCTACAGGCACCGGACACCACGGCACCGCAGCCACTGACCAACCTGGTGTTGTCCAACGACGGCCTGATACTCAGTGGCCGCGGTGAAGCAGGTGCCACCGTTACCGTGCTTGGCGAAGGCGGTATCGACCTGGGCACTGCCGTGGTCGATGCCAATGGCGACTTCAACGTCGACCTGAGCGCCGCTCAAGTCAACGGCGAACAGCTCAGCGCCAGCCAGTCCGATTTGGCCGGCAACGAGTCCAACAGCGTCAGCCTGACAGCCCCTGACCGCGTCGCGCCGGATGCTGCTGACAACCTGGCTTTCGCCGGGGGTGGCAGCTTACTGAACGGTACCGGTGAAGCGGGTGCCGCCGTGCGAGTGCTCGCCGCTGATGGTTCGGTGCTGGGCAGTGCCACGGTGCGCGCCGACGGCACCTTCCAGGTCAACCTCGCATCGCCGCAGGCCAACGGCCAACAGGTGCAAGTGGTGCTGACCGATGCGGCTGGCAACCAGTCTGCCGCCAGCGCCATCACCGCACCCGATACCACACCGCCAACGGCACCAGGCGAACTGGCCGTTTCCGGTGATGGTGTCACCCTCACCGGCCGCGGCGAAGTGGGCGCGCTGGTGACCGTGACCAACCCGGCAGGCGAGGAAATCGGCAGCGCCACCGTCGATGCCAGTGGCCACTTCACCATCACGCTGAACCCGGCGCTGGGCAACGCCGAGCTGCTCAGCTTCACCCAGACCGATGCGGCCGGCAACGTGTCGGCAGTGGCAACTCTGCAAACCCCGGACTTCACTCCACCCGACCCGCTCACCCTGGTGGTGATCAACGCCGACGGCAGTGTGGTCAGCGGCCTGGGCGAGGCCGGCGCCACCGTAATCGTCAGTAATGCAGCCGGTACCGTACTGGGCACGGGTATCGTGCTTGCTGATGGCAGTTTCAGCGTCGAGCTGTCACCTGCACAAATCAACAACCAGACACTGTCGGTGCTGCAGGCCGACCCACCCGGCAACGTCAGCCTGCCGGTCAACGTGCAAGCGCCGGACCTTACGCCGCCAGCTGCGGCAACCGAACTGCAGCTCAATGCGGCAGGTGACGAGCTGGGCGGTATCGGCGAAGTGGGCGCCACCGTGCGCGTGTACGTCGGCACCACGCAGGTCGGTACCGGCACAGTGGGCGCCGACGGGACCTTCATCGTCGAGCTGGATGCAGCGCAGCTCAATGGCCAGGTGCTGCAGGTAACCCTGACCGACGCAGCCGAGAACATCTCGCCAATCAGTTCGGTCACGGCGGCGGACACCACACCACCTGCCACCGTGATCGCCGTCATCAACGACAGCGGTACCCAGATGACCGGTACCGCCGAAGCCGGCACCCGCGTCACCGTGGTCAACAACAACGGCGACCTGCTGGGCCAGGTAACGGTGGAACCGGACGGCACCTTCGTCCTTGACCTGAACCTCCCGCAAATCAACGGCGAAACGCTGACCATCGTCGCCCAGGACGCCACTGGCAACCCGTCGGTACCACTGGCAGTGACTGCGCCAGACCTGACCCCACCAGTGCAGCCGACCGACCTGCTGCTCAACGCAGCCGGTACATCGATGACGGGTACGGCCGAAGCCGGCACCACCATCACGGTATGGGGCCCGGACAACAACATCGTGGGCACGGTGGAAGTGGATGAGAACGGCCAGTTCACTGTGCCGATCAGCCCGGCACAGAACAATGGCCAGTTGCTGACGGTGGTGTCCACGGATGATGCCGGCAACGCTTCGGTGGCGGTCCCTTACCAGACCAACGACACCTCGCCACCCGACCTGGTGACCAACCTGGCGATCAACAACACCTTCAACGTGCTGACCGGCAAAGGCGAAGCCAATGCCACGGTCACCGTCAGCCTCGACGGAAGCGTGATCGGCACCGGCGTGGTGGATGCCGCTGGCAACTTCCAGATAACGCTGGTGCCGGCGGCGGGCTCGCTCGCCACCCTGGAAGTGACACAGTCCGACGGTATCAATACGTCTGCGGTCGCGACCTACGTCACACCCTTGATCGCACCACCCGTGCCGCCAACCGACGTGACCTTGGGCAGCGACGGCCTGACCCTGACAGGCAGTGCACCAAGCGGTGTGGGCATTCGCGTGTACGATGCCGCAGGCAACCTGATCGGTACAGGCAGCGCAACCCTGGGCGGCTCCTTCACCCTGACGCTGGACGCAGCCCAGCTCAACGGCGAGCACATTTCGGTGACAGCGGTGGCACTGGTCGGCGGCGAATCGCAGCCGACCTTCCTGCAAGCAGCTGACATTACGCCACCGGCCAACCCGGTGGTGACCAGCCTCTCTGTCAATGGCCTGGTGCTGAGCGGCACGGGTGAAGCCGGTGCCACGGTGACAGTGCGTGATGCCAGCGACAATGTGCTCGGCACGGCGGTGGTGAATGGCGGTGGCGTGTTCACCGTCAACCTGAACGCCGCGCAACTCAACGGCCAGGTCCTGGGCGTGAGCCAGGCTGACGCTGCAGGCAATGCGTCCGGCAGCACAAGCTACACCGCCGCAGACCTGCAGCCACCTGCCGCCCCTACCAACATCGCCATCGATGGCGCGGGCACCGTGCTTACCGGTAGCGGTGAAGCGGGCGCTACCGTTACCGTCCAGGGCCCGAACGGCCAGGTCGGTACCGGAGTGGTACAGGCCAACGGCACCTTCAGCATTACCCTGACCTCGCCACAGAACGACGGGCAACTGCTGGTGGTACGCCAGGCCGATGCTGCCGGCAACTTGTCCGCCAGCACCAGCCTGACTGCGCCGGATACCACTCCGCCAGCCGCCCCGCTGGCCACCATCAACGCCAACGGCACCTCGGTCAGTGGTTCTGGCCAGATCGGCAGCACGGTCACCGTGCGCAACAGCACCGGTACCGTACTGGGTACCGCAACGGTGGGCAGCAACGGCCTGTTCGTGGTCAGCCTGGCCGCGGCGCAGATCGACAACCAGGCGCTCAGCGTCACCCTCACCGACAGCGCCGGTAACGTGTCCACAGGCACTGCGCTGACCGCACCGGACCTGACCCCGCCTGCGGCTGCCGGCAACCTGCTGTTCAGTGCCGATGGCAGTACCCTCACCGGTACGGGCGAAGTGGGTGCCACCGTAACCGTACGCAGCGCCGGCGGTACCGTGCTGCAAACCGCAACGGTGCAGGCGGACGGCACCTTCACCGTGACCCTGAGCCCGCCTCAGGACAACGGCCAGATCCTGTCTGTGACCCTCAGCGACCCGCGCGGCAACGTGTCGGGCAACGTCAACGTCACGGCACCGGATGTGGATGCCAACGCACCGGTCATCGCCAGTGACAACCTGGCCACGGCGACGGTCAACCTGGAAGCGGTCAGCGCCACGGAGACCTACACCGACAGCTTCACCACGCTGCTGTCGGGCTTCTCCAAGACCTACACCTGGACGGTGGCAGCAGGCAGCACGGCCGACCCTACCCTCACACTGACCACCAACAGCGTGCTGGCACTGCTCAACAACACCAGCTTCACCCTGCAGGTGAAGGACGCCAACGGCGCTTGGGTGACCATCGCCACCGGCAACACTCAGGGCCTGCTTGACCTGATCGTGCTGCCGATCGGCTTGCAGGTGGACATCGGCGTGCTGCAAGCCGGTGATTACCGACTGACCGTGGGCAGTGGCGGCATCGGCCTGGTCACCGAAGTGAGCACCACGCTGGACATCGTCTCCACCAGCCTGACCCAATTCACCGGCAGCGGCATTGCTACCTCCGGCAACGTCATTACCGACGTGGGTACCGATGGCGCGGTGGATGCCAGTGGCCCGGACAGCGCCGCCGTGCTGCAAGTACTAAAAGACGGCAGCTACGTCTCGGCCGGGACCGCCACGACGGTTCAGGGCCAGTACGGCACCCTGGTGATCAGTGCGGACGGCAGCTACACCTACACGCCCAACGGCAGCCCGAACAGTGTGGGCAAGGTGGATGTGTTCAGCTACCAGCTGGTGCACCCGAACGGCCTGTCCGATACCGCCAACCTGTACGTGCGCATCGACAGCCCGCAAGCCACGGAAATCTGGAGCGACACCAACTACGGAGCACCGGCCACGGTGGTCGACGCAGTCAACGACGTTGGTAGCAGCCAGGTCACCCTGGACAACCGCGTGGACACCAGCAGCAGTACGCTGGGCTCGCTGAACCTGCCATTGATCGGTACCCGTCAGGCCACCTACACCACCACGGTTGCCGCCGACACCACGGCCGACCTGCAGGTGGTGGTCAACTCCGCCAACCTGTTGAGCCTGCTCAACGGCACCACCATCGAGCTACTCAAGCTCAACCCGGCCACTGGCCAGTACGTTCTGGTGCAGTCGGTACCGGGTGGTTCGCTGATCAGCGTGCTGGGGGGTGGCGCCGGGTATACCTTCGAGAACCAGGGCGCCGGTGCCTACCAAGTCCGTGTCACCGCCGGCGGCATTGGCTTGCTCAGCTCCATCACCACCAGCCTGAACACCACCACAACGTACCTGACCGAGTTCGTGGTCAGTGGCGCGACAGCAGCCACCGGCAACCTGCTGACTGACGACAACATCGGTTCGGCCTTGACCGTGCTGAGCGTGCTGACAGCGGCCAACACCTACACCATCCCAGGCTACAACGGGGTGAGCGTGGCCGGCACCTACGGCACGTTGCTGGTGCATGCCGACGGCAGCTACACCTACACCCTCAACGCGGGGCTCACCTCGGCGGTGGTCGGCCAGCAAGACACCTTCACCTACGAGCTAAGCCACCCGAACGGCACCACCGACACCGCAACCCTGACCATCAACGTGGACGATGCTGCCGGCCTCACCACGACCACATCGCTGCTGGCCGATACCGGCGACGAATCAGTGGCACTCGCCAGCCTGGCAGCGGCCACCGACGTGATCGCCGGCACCGACGGCAACGACCAGCTCGATGGCAGCCAGGGTGGCCACATCACCCTGCAGGGAGGGGCGGGTGACGACACGCTGTTGGTAGTCGACCAGAACTTCGCCAGCGTCGATGGTGGCACAGGTACCGACACCCTGCTGTGGGGCGGCGGTGATGCCAGTATCGACCTGGGCAACCTGGCCGAGCGCGTGCACGACATCGAAATCCTCGACCTCAACGACACCAGTTCGGTGGCGCTCACCCTCAACCTGGGGGACGTCGTGGCAATCACCGAAACCGGTACCGACACACTGATCATCAAGGGGGACGACAAAGACTCGGTTCACATGACGGACAACTGGACGCTGGTCGGGAACCAAACTGCCGACGGCATCGACTATAACCAATACACGGCCCAGGAGGATCCAAGCCATCACCTGTGGGTACAAAACGGTATCCATGTGGTTTGAGGCCGCTGCAAACCCGCCGGGTGAATGCCCGGCGGCATGGACGACCAGCAGTAAGGGAACTATGTGAAGCGAAGCAGTCCGCTGTCACCGCTGTTGCTGGGAGCCTTCGGGTTCCTGGCCCTGAACTTCCACCCGGTTGCCCAGGCAGCCGATGATATAGACCCCCACCTGCGCCAGATCGGGCCATCTCTATTACGCGATGCGCCCGAAGCGGTGCCCGCCCGCCCCCCCACCGGCATGGCCCCGGTCGCCAGTGGCGAACGGCTGAGCCTTACCGACGCGGTGCTGCAGGCAGCGCAATGGCACCCGAGCATCGCTGAGGCCATCGGCAACCTTTACAAGCAGGGCGAAGGCATCAACGTCGCCCGTGCGGGGTACTACCCACAGATTTCCGGCGGTATCCGCACCGGTTATGACACCGGTTATGGCGGCGACCGCAATAGCCAGGCCCTGAACCTGTCGCTCAAGCAAATGCTCTATGATTTCGGCAAGGTCGACAGCGCCGTCAGTGCGGCCCAGGCTGCTGCCGCCCGCGCCCAGGCCAATATCCTGCTGGTGGTCGACGATCTGGCCCGCGACACAGCCTATGCCTGGATCGAAACCCGCCGCTACGAGCAACTGATGACGATTGCCCGCGACCAGATTCGCGGCGTGGGCGACATTGCCGGCATGGCCCGTCAGCGTAGCGACATGGGCGCCAGCACCCGTTCCGACGTGGTGCAGGCCGAGTCCCGCGTGGAAAGCGCCCGTGCCACCCTGGAGGAGTACCAGTCACAGTACGAGCGCTGGCGCTCGACCCTGGCGGCGCTGATGGGCCGCGTTACCCCTCCGGCACTGGCCAAGGGCTCACCCGCCGAGCTGAACCAGGCCTGCAAGCGCCCTGCACAGGGTGATGACCGCCTGCCCGCCGTGCTGATGGCCTTGGCCCAGCGCGCACAGGGCCAGGCCGAGCTGGCCCAGGCCAAAGCGGAGGCCTACCCCACCCTGTCGCTGCAACCGCAGGTCAATCATTACCTGGACGACGACTACAACCGCGATAACGCACGGCTGGACCGCACCCAGGCGGGCATCTACCTGAACGTCGAAGTCCCCATCTACCAAGGGGGCTCCATCAGCGCCCGTACCCGCGCGGCCAGCCACGCGCTGACCGCCGCCGACTCCGCCGAGGACGCCGCACGCCTGCAGGCGCGTCGGGGCCTGGCCGAGGCCATGGCGCAAACCTCCGGGCTGGGCCGCCGGCTGACCTCGCTGGAAGCACGCCAGGCCAGCATTCAGGAGGCACGCATGCTCTACGGGCGTCAGTACCTGGACCTGGGCACACGGCCACTGCTCGACCTGCTCAACGCCGAGCAGGAGATCTACCAGTCACGCTTCGAACTTGCCGGCACCCGCTCCGACCTGCTGCGCCTGGATGTCGACTGCCTGTACAACACCGGTGCCCTGCGCACGGCCTTTGGCCTTGAGGGGCGCAACCTGCAAGGTGTGGAGATCCAGCCATGAGTGATTCGATCGATGTGACCCTGCCCAACCAGGCGCCCGCGCCGGAGCAGGCCGCCGCGCACCGGCCAGACCTTGGCCCCTGGCTTGAGGTGATATTGCAGGTGGCGCACCACTACCGCCTGGACGTATCACCCCAGCGTATTCGCCTGGCCGCTGTGGAGGATGCCCGCCCGTTGAATGAAATCCTCCGCCACATGGCACGTCAGGCGGGGCTGGCACTGCGCTTCGTGCACTTCGATGCCAAGGGCCTGCGGCAATGGCGCACGCCGCTGGTGCTGGAGCTGGACGACGGGCAGTTGGCGGTGGTCGAGTCGGTGACCGAAGAGGATGACCTGGCGGTAGTGTTTGCCGGTGACCAGGGCCTGACTTCGCGCCTGCCCCGCGACACCCTGAAGGGCCGCATCAACCGCGTTGCCCTGCTGCGCCCGGCCCGGCCACTGCGCGATGTGCGCACCGACGACTACACCGCGCCTTACGACCGCCACTGGTTCGCCCGCATCGTACTGCGTGACCTGCGTCCCTATGGGCAGGTAATGGTCGCGTCACTGGTGGCCAACGTGCTGGCGCTGGCGGGCGTGCTGTTCTCGATGCAGGTGTACGACCGAGTGATACCGGCCGAATCCCTGCCCACCCTCTACGTCCTGTTCGGCGGTGTGGTGTTGGCACTGGTGTTCGACTTCAGCATGCGCCTGCTGCGGCTAAAGGTGACCGACCTGCTCGGCAAGCGCGCCGACCTGCGGGTGAGCGACCTGGTGTACGGCCATGCCCTGCGCCTGCGCAACTCGGTGCGGCCGAAATCCACCGGCTCGTTCATCTCGCAATTGCGCGAGCTGGAATCGATCCGCGACCTGATCACGTCCAGCACCGCTACGGTGCTGGCCGACCTACCGTTCTTCCTGCTGTTCCTGTTCGTGTTCTGGCTGATCGGCGGCGTACTGGTGTTCATCCCGCTGGTCGCGCTGCTGGCCATGGTGTTGCCTGGGTTGCTTGCACAACGGCGTCTGGCACGGTTGGCTAACGCCTCGATGCGTGAGTCGGCGCTGCGCAACGCCATGCTGGTGGAAAGCATCCAGGGCCTGGACGAAATCAAGGCACTGCAGGCAGAGGCACGCTTCGAACGACAGTGGAACCAGTACAACGCGGCCTGCGCACACACCAACCTGCGCCTGCGCACCCTCACCAACGGCCTGGTGACCTGGACGCAGAACGTGCAAGGTGCAGTGTTTGCCGTGGTAATCGTGATCGGCGCCCCCATGGTCATCGCCGGCGACCTCACGACAGGTAGCCTGGTGGCGGCATCCATGCTTTCGTCGCGAATGATGGCACCGCTGGCCCAGCTGACCCATGTGCTGACCCGCTGGCAGCAGGCCAAGGTCGCGCTGCAAGGCCTGGACAAGCTGATGCAGTCGCCGGTCGACCACCCCGAAGGCGAAGCCCGCGTGCACCTGCCGGCGATTCACGGCGAGTACCGCCTGCGCCAGGCCAACTTCCGCTACAGCGAAGAGTACCCGCCAGTGCTGAACATTGGCCGGCTGGATATCCAGCCGGGCGAGCGCATTGCCGTGCTGGGCCGCAACGGCGCCGGTAAATCAACCTTGCTGCAGGCGCTGGGCGGGGCCATGGACCTGGTACAGGGCGAGATCAGCCTGGACGGCATCGCAATGGCCCACCTCGACCCGGCTGACCTGCGCCGTGACGTCGGCCTGCTGCCGCAGTACGCGAGGCTGTTCCACGGCACCCTGCGGGAAAACCTCACCCTCGGCGCCGGCCAGGCCAGCGACCAGGAACTGGTGGCCGCGCTGGCCGCCACTGGCGCACTGGACTTCGTCCGCCGCCTGCCCAAGGGCATGGACCACTTGATCCTCGAAGGAGGCCTGGGCTTGTCTGGCGGTCAGCGCCAAGCCTTGGTGCTGTCGCGCTTACTGGTACGCCAGCCGCAGGTGCTGCTGCTGGACGAGCCGACCGCGTCACTGGACGACATGACCGAGCGCAAGCTGCTGGATAACCTGGAGCGCTTCTGTCAGGGCCGTACACTGGTGATCGCAACCCATCGCCTGAGCGTTCTGCAGCGGGTCGATCGGATCCTGGTGCTGGACGCCGGGCGTATTGTCATCGATGACACGCGCGATGCCGCGCTGGCCAAACTGCAAGGAGCCCAGGCATGAGCGACCATGAACTTCCAGCCTCCTACCTGGACGGGCAGGACGACCAGGCGGTATTCCGTGCCGGCCGCCTGATCACCCTGTGCGCGTTGATGCTGGCGGCGTTCCTGGCCTGGGCGGCCTGGTTCGAGGTGACCGAGGTGTCCACCGGCACAGGCAAGGTCATCCCCAGTTCGCGAGAGCAGGTAATCCAATCGTTCGAGGGCGGTATCGTCGCGCAGATGAGCGTGGCCGAAGGCGACTTGGTCGAGCGCGGCCAGGTGCTGGCCCAGCTCGACCCCACCAAGACGGCGTCGAGCGTTGGTGAAAGCGAAGCCAAGTACCGCGCTGCCAGGGCCAGCCAGGCCCGCCTGCAGGCAGAGGTGACCGGCAAGCCACTGACCTTTCCGGCGAGCCTGCGCGACTCTCCTGACCTGATCGATGCCGAAACCGCGCTGTACCAGACCCGCCGCCGCGGTCTGGAACAGACCCTGGCGGGTATTCAGGACTCGTTGCAGCTGGTGCGCAGTGAGCTGAAGATCACCGAGAGCCTGGCGAAGATGGGTGCCTCCAGCCGGGTCGAAGTGATCCGCCTGAACCGCCAGCGTTCCGAGCTGGAACTCAAGGCCAACGAGGCGCGCTCGGACTACCTGGTGCGCGCCCGGGAAGAACTGGCCAAGGCCAGCGCCGAAGCGGACGCCCTGTCGGAAGTAATCCGCGGGCGCAGCGACTCACTTACCCGCCTGACCTTGCGTTCGCCGGTGCGCGGCATTGTGAAGGACATCGAGGTCAACACCCTGGGTGGCGTGGTGCAGCCCGGTGGCCAGGTGATGAAGATCGTGCCGATGGACGAACGCCTGCTGATCGAAACCCGCATCGCGCCACGGGACATCGCCTTCATTCACCCCGAGCAGGCGGCCAAGGTCAAGATCAGTGCCTATGACTACTCGGTGTACGGCGGGCTGGACGGCAAGGTGGTGGGCATCTCGCCGGATACCCTGCAGGACGAGGTCAAACCGGAAATCTACTACTACCGCGTGTTCATCCGCACCGAACAGGACAGCTTGCAGAACAAGGCCGGCAAGCGCTTTGCGATCGTGCCAGGGATGATTGCCACGGTGGATATCCGAACGGGCGAGAAAACCATCCTCGATTACCTGATCAAGCCGCTGAACCGGGCCAAGGAAGCCCTGCGCGAACGCTGATCCAGGCGTTTACACACATCGCTTGTGTGTGGGCATACCCGCTCCCACAGGGTCCCAAGCATTGCTGGGTTCTGCGCAAAATGTCTAAAGCCCGACCAAAACAGGCCGATAACCAGTTATCCCCCTGCACCCCACCGAAGGTCACCATGGCCACGCAAAATGCCCGCGCGGATTCGCTATCCCTGCTGCTGTTCACCCTGCGCAGCGGCAAGCTGATGGCAATCAACCTGCTCAAGGTCAGCGAGATCATCCCCTGCCCGCCGCTGACCAAGCTGCCCGAGTCGCACCCCCACGTAAAAGGCGTGGCAACCCTGCGCGGCCACTCGCTGTCGGTCATCGACCTGTCCCGCGCCATCGGCGAACAACCACTGGCCGACCCACAGGGTGGCTGCCTGATCGTTACCGAGATCAGCCGTTCGCGCCAAGGCCTGCATGTACAGGCGGTCAGCCGCATCGTGCATTGCCTGAGCACCGACATCAAACCGCCGCCCTACGCCTCGGGCACCCGCTCGTTCATCACCGGCGTGACGCGCGTCGACAACACCCTGGTGCAGGTGCTGGACATCGAAAAAGTCATACACGCCATCGCCCCGCCCGTCGCCGAGCCAGCACACGGCACCTTGAACGAAGAAGATGCCAGCCTGCTGGCCGCGGCCAATATCCTGGTGGTGGACGACAGCCAGGTGGCCTTGCAGCAGTCGGTGCACACCCTGCGCAACCTCGGTATCGAATGCCACACTGCGCGCAGCGCCAAAGACGCCATCAACGTGCTGCTGGAACTGCAAGGCACCGCGCAGGAGATCAACATCATCGTCTCCGACATCGAAATGAGCGAAATGGACGGCTACGCCTTCACCCGCACGTTGCGTGAAACCCCTGACTTCCAGCACCTGTACGTGCTGTTGCACACCTCGCTGGACAGTGCCATGAGCAGTGAAAAGGCGACCCAGGCCGGGGCCAATGCCATCCTTACCAAGTTCTCCTCGCCAGAACTGACCGATTGTCTGGTGGTGGCCGCGCGTACCGTGGTGTTCGCCGAGCACTGATATATTCAGCGACAAACTCCCCGGCTGGCCGCCGGGGGTGACTCGGGCATAATTCGCGCCCCTCGCAAGAAAATTGCCGGAATCACATATGAAGCTTCTCAGCGCTATCCTGATCAGCTGTGCCCTCTTCAGCGGTATTGCCCAGGCCTCCAGTAGTCGGGCCTGGAACGAGCAGCGCCAGCAGATGCTCAAGGCCTGCCTGACCGCCAGCCAGTTCAAGGACGCCCACGCCCGCGGCAAGCCCGCCGAGTTCGATGACCAGGCAGGCATGAGTGCCCTGCTGATCGAAGGCGTCTATCCACAAAAGCATATGCAGCAGCGCACCGGCACCGAGCTGTGCCTGTACGACCGCCAGCACCAGCGTGCCTTCGTCAGCGAATGGAGCCCGGAAGCCAAGTGAACGACAGCTTACGTTTCGGCTGTACCGGCTGCGGCAAATGCTGCACCGGCCACCATGTGCCACTGACGCTGGCCGAAGCTCGTCGCTGGGCGGACGATGCCGGCCAGGTGGTGGTATTGATCGAGGCCTTCGTCGTGGACGGCCCTGGCATGCCGCTGGAGCAGCGTGACCATGTGCTGCGACGCTCCCATCCGGTGAATTGCGGCGAGGGCGAGGCACGTATCTCGGTGACCTTTGCTGCATTCAACCCCGGACGTTGCCGTAACCTCGACGCCAACGACCTCTGCACCATCTATGAGCATCGCCCGCTGGTCTGTCGCATCTATCCGGTAGAAATCAACCCACATATTCCACTGCGGCCAGACAGCAAGGACTGCCCTCCGGAGGCCTGGCAACAGGGGCCGGAGCTGATTCACGGCACGCAACTGGTCGATGTGGAACTGCAGGCGCTGGTACAGGCTTCGCGCCAGGCCGACCGTGATGACATTGCGGCCAAGGTGGCGGTGTGCCAGGCATTGGGCATGACTACCAGTGCGCTCAAGGGTAACGGGTTTACCGCTTACTTGCCGGACATGGGGGCGTTTGCTGCGGCGCTGGCGCAGGTGCCGGGGAATGAAGGGGCGCAGTGGACCTTGCACGTGCAGGATGAAGCGCTGACGGCGAGCTTGCAGGCACTGGGTTTGCGCACGACCCATGAAACCCCGGTGTATTACGCCTTTATCGGTTTCTAGCCTGACCATCTTGCCCAGGGCGGCGCACTGTGCAGGTGCTCTAGCACGGGACTTTCGCCGAAAGTCCCATTATTTCACCCAACGATCGTTACCTTTTGCGCAACAGTGCTTATCGCACTTCGCTCTGTTTCGAGTGCACTGAAAGGACTAACTTTACCCCTGTCCTCATTAGCACTTGCACCGCAAGAAGGTAGTTTCAAATGTCCAACAGTATGGGTATTGCCAGCGTCTTCGTCCTGTCTTCCCTGTTGTTGTCGCCACTGGCCATGGCCGAAGAATCCCCGGCTTTCGTTGCCCGTAATGCAGAGCTCGCGGCGGTCCATCAAGAGGCCCGTGACGCTGTAGCCGCAAATAAATCCGACACCGTAAAAGACGCGAAACAGACAGCTTCCAAAGTCACCGTCGACACCAGTGCCGACAGCTGATCAAACGCTGTCACTGCTCCTGTTTTCCCTTGGCTACGCCATGGGCACCTCCGGTGCCGATATGTTAGCCTTTTAAAGGCCGCTGCCAATCAGCGGCTTTTTTTATGTGCTTCAACTCTCAGCCTGGTTGTAACGTCCACCTATAAAAAAGATGCACATTCAAAAATAAAAACTGCCCCACCGTCAGACCAAAGGAGCTAGTACCGGTGCCTTCCGCGTTTCGCTTTACCCCGCTTTTCATTGCGTTGACTGCAACGATCCCTTTCGCCGCTCAGGCAGATGAAGACAAGGCTGATGGCTTCATCGAAGGTTCGTCGTTCAACCTGCATTTCCGTAATGCCTACTTCAACCGCGACAACCATAACGCCGGCGTGCGCGACACCCGCGAGTGGGGCCAGGGCGCGGTGGCACGCTTCGAGTCGGGCTACACCCCCGGTGTGGTCGGTTTCGGCCTGGACGCCCATGCCATGCTGGGCCTGAAGCTCGACGGCGGTGGCGGCCATGCCGGCACCAGCATCCTGCCCGAGCACATCAAGGACGACGGCGAGCTGGGCGCAGCCCCGCACTCGTTTTCCACTGCCGGTGCCGCGGTCAAGCTGAAAGCCTTCGACACCGAGCTGAAAGCCGGGGACCTGTTCCTCACCAACCCGGTGATCGCCGGCGGTGAAACCCGCATGCTGCCGCAGACTTTCCGTGGTGTGAGCCTGACCAACACCAGCATCGACGGCCTGTTGCTCGAAGGCGGCCAGGTCAGCTTCACCCACCCGTACAACCAGAGCGGCCACCGCCGCATCGACACCTACTACGGGTCACTGGACGAGCACGACAAGAGCAAGCACCTGAACTGGGCCGGCGCGTCGTGGAGCGGTACCGAGCACATCACCGCCAACCTGTACGCCGCCGAGCTGAAGGACATCTGGAACCAGTACTACGCGGACTTCGACTACACCTATGTGGTCAATGACCTGGTCAGCCTGAATCCGGGCGTGCACTTCTATCACACCCAGGACACCGGCCAGGCCCTGCTAGGCAAGATCGACAACAACACCTACAGCGTGCACTTCACCGTCAACGCCGGCTTCCACAGCGTCACCGCCGCCTACCAGCGAGTGAACGGCAACACGCCATTCGACTACATCAACCTGGGCGACAGTGTGTACCTGGACAACTCGCGCATGTACTCGGACTTCAACGCGCCGAACGAGCGCTCGTGGAAACTGCAGTACGGCTATGACTTCGCCGGTGTCGGCGTGCCTGGTTTGAGCACTTCGCTGTCCTACTCGCGCGGCGAGGCTGACCTGACCAAGGCTACTCAGGACACCACTCACTACGACTACTACCGCGAAGATGGCAAGAACGCCATGCACTGGGAACGCGACCTGGACGTGAAATACGTGTTCCAGGAAGGTGACCTCAAGGACCTGTCGGTGCTGGTGCGCTATGCCACCCACCGCGGCAGCCAAGGTTATGCGTCGATCGACAGCAACAGCGACAACGATGAAGTGCGGGTAATCGTCGACTACCCACTGAACGTGTTCTGATCTTGCGCTGCAAGCATCGCAAATAGCCCTGTGGGAGCGGGTTCAACCGCGAAGAAGGCACCGCGGTGTTAAGCACCGGCTGCGCCGATTTTCGCGGGTAAACCCGCTCCTACAACGGCCTGTGTCCAATCCCCGGTGTGTGTGTCCACCGCAGATCAATGTTGTAGGAGCGGGTTTACCCGCGAATACGGTAGTGGCGGCAACGGTGAACGGCGGGTGGAGATTGGCCAGCAGGGCCGGCCTCTTCGCGGGTGAACCCGCTCCTACAACGGCCTGCGTCCAATCCCCGGTGTGTGTGTCCACCGCGGATCAGTGTTGTAGGAGCGGGTTTACCCGCGAATACGGTAGTGGCGGCAACGGTGAACGGCGGGTGGAGATTGGCCAGCAGGGCCGGCCTCTTCGCGGGTGAACCCGCTCCTACAACGGCCTGTGTCCAATCCCCGGTGTGTGTCCACCGCGGATCAGTGTTGTAGGAGCGGGTTTACCCGCGAATACGGTAGTGGCGGCAACGGTGAACGGCGGGTGGAGATTGGCCAGCAGGGCCGGCCTCTTCGCGGGTAAACCCGCTCCTACACGACGGCCAATCGAAAAGTACGGTACACCGTGCTTCCGTCGGACAAATCTTGTCCGACAATGCCCGCTTCCCTAGAATATTGCCGCCGCGAATGGCCCTGCCCACGCAGTAGCGAGCATGCCCACCCAATCCCCGCGTTTCGCAGTCTACAGGTCGCACCCCGAGCTGATCCTCAACCTGGGCAGTTGCCTTGCCGTGCTCGCCATCGTGGCCATCGTCAGCTACCTGCTTGCCCGCGAGCGCGAAAGTGTCGAGCAGTCGGCGGTGCGCTCGTCGAACAACATCGTCCAGCTGATCGAAAGCGACATCCTGCGCAACGTCGAACTCTACGACCAGTCACTGCAAGGCCTGATCTGGGCCGTCGGGCGCAAGGAACTGCCGGAGGTCTCCGGTCCGATACGCCAGCGCCTGCTGTTCAATGAAGCCTTCATCGACCGCAAGCGCGGTGACGTGCTGTGGCTGGACAAGCAAGGCAATGTCGTCGGCGACTCCACCAGCAGCGTGCCACGCAAGGCCAACTTCGGTCACACCGGGGTGTTCAAGGCTCACCAGCAGAATGCCAACCTCGGTTTGCTGGTGGGCCCCCCTTTCAAGGCCAAGCTCGGCGACCTGGACTGGTGTATCAGCTTCAGCCGGCGCATCTCCGGCCCCAATGGCGAGTTCGCCGGGTTGGCAGCGGGTGCGCTGCGCCTGTCGTACATCAGTGAATTGTTCCAACGCCTGGACATTGGCCACGACAGCAGCATCAACCTGTTCAATACCGACGGGCAGTTACTTGTCCGCCAGCCCTACCGCGCGCAGGACCCACTGATTGGAACCTCCTACACCGAACGGCCCAATTTCAAGCGCATCATCGCTGAACAGAGCGGTAACTTCACCGCCCGCTCCGACATCAACGGCAAGCTCCGCATGTTCACCTTCGCCCGAGTCGCGCAGTTGCCCCTGATCGTGCTGGTGGTGCACTCGGCCGACGAGGTGTTCGAGTCCTGGCGCCGTACCGCCATTGTAGTCAGCGTCGCCACCGGCGCTCTGTGCGTGGGCATTCTCTGGCTGACGTTGCTGCTGGGCCGCGAACTGCGCCGCCGCCACGAAGCAGAAGAAGACCTGGCCATGCTCGCTTCCACCGATAGCCTGACTGGCCTGGCCAACCGCCGCAAGCTGGACCATGTGCTACGCCAGGAATGGGCCCGCGCCCAACGTAACCGTAAGCCGCTGGCGATATTGATGGTGGATGTGGACCACTTCAAGGCATTCAACCAGCGCCATGGCCACGCCGGTGGCGACCATGCCTTGCGCGAGGTGGCCCGGGCCATCGAAGCATGCATTCGCCGCCCGGCGGACCTGGCCGCGCGTTACGGTGGGGAGGAGTTTCAGGTGGTGCTGCCGGAAACCGATCTGGCCGGGGCCCAGCTACTGGCTGAACGCATCCGCGCCAGCGTCGAGGCGCTGGCGCCGTTTGCAGATGATGCTCACGCCGTGACCGTGAGCATCGGTATCGGTCTGTCCGGCACCCAGCAGGACCTTGGCAGGCTGCTGGGTGCTGCGGACGAAGCGCTCTACCGGGCCAAGGCCAATGGCCGCAATCGGGTAGAGGGCCCGCTCGATTAGGAGCGGGCGCGAGCGGCGTTGCGCAGGGCCTTGACCTGGTCATGGTTGCGCTGCACGCCTTGCAGCTGCTTCTCCACCAGGCTGTAGGTCATGTCGCTGGCAGTGCGGCCCAGTTTCACCAGTTTCTCACGGGCTTCCTTGTAGGCCTTGAGGGCGTGGTCCTCGCCACGTTCCACCTCGTTCAGCACCGCCTCCTCGTCCTTGCCGGTGACCATCGACTTGAGGTTGACCCAGCCGCGGTGAAGGTCGCCACTGATGCTGGTGGAGGTTTCCGGGTCGCCGCCCAAGCGACGGACTTCGCCCTGCAATTCACTGGCAGCGCTGGCGCACTCACCCGCGCGCTGGACGAAGAACGCTTTCAGCTCGGGGTTCTTCACATCATCGGCCGAAGCCTTGAAACCTTTCTCGCCATCCTTGCTGTACTCGATCAGGTCGTTGAGTACGTCGATCACGTCTTTGTTGGGGTTGCTCATGGTCGAACTCCTTGGCAGGTGATAGTCCTCTAGGGAAATGCAGCGTTCGTGCCACGCTTAACACAAAAATAAATTTCTTTTTATTCAATGACTTACATACAAGAGACGACAGCTGGTAACGGCGTTCTGCATGATTGCCGCTTGGGGCTTCGTGCAGATTGCAGTATGGTCGGCGCCTTTCCACAGCCAGGTGCGCGCAGATGAAGCCGGAAACCCTCGAACTACTGGTGACCCGCAGCATGCCGTTCGGCAAGTACCAGGGGAGAATCATTGCGGATCTGCCGGGGGACTACCTGGCGTGGTTTGCGCGCAAGGGCTTTCCGGCAGGGGAACTGGGTGGGTTGCTGGCGTTGATGCATGAGATCGATCACAACGGGCTGGGTGATCTGCTGGTGCCGTTGCGGCAGAAGCATCGCCGTTGAAAGGCCAACGCGGGCTCTGTGGGAGCGGCCTTGTGTCGCGAAAGGGCTGCGAAGCAGCCCCAGATTTTAAGCTTCGCAACGTATATTTCCGGGGGCGCTTTTCGGCCCATTAGCGACACAAGTCCGCGCCCACAGAACGAGTTCT
>NZ_JBTRAR010000037.1:0-25476 GCF_054611535.1 Pseudomonas sp. VEM90
GACCCAGCATCTTGAGCAGTTCGGCTTTGCGCTCAGAGGAATAGTACGGCACAACGGCTCTCTTTCCGCCCCCGGGGTCTGGTTTCAGGTAAATCTGGCGAGGCGACAACTATCCTGACACCGGGGGTCACCTTTATATTTGGCGTGCTCAGGGAAAATTTTTATCCAAATGTCATCAATTTTAGGTGAAATGCCAAGCTCATTTATTCGATATTGATTGCTTTTGCTTAAGGATTCAGGCTGGAGATTTTTCCATTGTTGCCAAAATTCCCTGTTATTCCTGATGCCGCCATTTGAGGTTTTCGTGCCGCTAGTGAATGTTCGTGTGTCTATTGAGAATTTTGGATCCGGTCGTCCTGGCGTCCGTGGGTCAAACCTAGTCTGATATGGGTTGTCGCCTCTTGATGGCTTTTTGTTTGCCCCGAGGCACCCGCTTAGTCCTAGAGGATCAAGCCAGCCAGTAGGGTTGGGGGAGTATTGATAGAGGTTCAATCCGCCCACTAACCCAATCGGATCCTGCTGGGTAAATCGCCCCACATCCGGATCAAAAAACCTGAATGTGTTGTAATGCAGCCCGGTTTCACGGTCAAGATATTGGCCTTGAAAACGCAGGTTCTGCTCGCGTCCCACCTTGCGAGCATGCCACTCGTCTCGCATCTTGCCCTCGGCCTGGTGTTCGCTGCACCACACTGTCTTGCCGTCAGTGTCGGTCAGCTGTTCCGGCAGGCCAGCCAGGTTGGTGTGGAAGCAGGCGAACGCCTCACTGCCCGGCTTGCCATCAAGGCGGGCCAAGGGTTCGTAGCTGCTCGGGTCGGCATACACATACAAGCTAGCCAACCCACTCTGCACTTCTTGAAGCAAGCGCAACCCTTGCCAGTGAAACAGCACCCGCCGACGCGGCTCTGGATAGTCCCTCTGATAAACCTCCTTGCTAATCCGCCTCCCCAGCGGGTCATAGGCAAACACCACCCGCTCACGCTCGCCACTGCGGTACTGCTCCACGCAAACCAGCCGCTGCTCGGCGTCGTACTCGAAATACTGCACCCAATTGCTGCCGATCCGCTTCTCGCACAGCCGCCCAAAGCGGTCGTAGCGGTAGCGCTTGTCCTGATACACCAACACCCGGTTGTGCTTGATCAGGCCATTGAGCTTGGGGCCGTCGAACAGATTGCCGGCTTTGTCGTACTTGTAATCCTCGACCTGCGTGGCTTGCCAGTTGGGGCGTGACTGCTGGACGGTTTGCAGTTGCTCGTTGAGGTCGTAGCCGTAACGGTTGTGTCCCGAATAAGTCTTGCCCGTGTGGGGTAGGTCATGAAAGCGGCCGATGATCTGTTCGAGATGCGCGTTTTCGTCATTGGCCGCGTTGGTCATCCCTCGGCGCTGGGTTTGGGTCAGTACCTCGGCAACCAGGTTGTCGCTGGCATCGTAGCGATAGGCCTTGTCCAGCAGCGGCAGCACTTCAGCAGGGGCATCGCGGTAGTGAATAGCCTTTCCGGCCAGGCGACCGCTGGTGTCGTAGCGCGTGCGGGTGACCAGTTTGCCTTGGGTGCGCAGGACCTCGTCGTGCACCGCATCACGCTCGAAATCGCTGATCACCCGGCCATTCAGGTTGATCTGGTGCAGGTGACCGCTGCCGTAGTACAGGTGGTTGAGTTCGCGTTGGTCGGGCAGGACCAGGGTCTGCAGATTGCCCAGTTCGTCGTAGCGGTACTGCAGCAAGCCAGCGCTGTTGGTTTCGCTGAGCAGTTGCCCGTTGGCGTCGTAGGTGTAGTCGAGTTGCTGCTTCTTGCCTTGATTGTCTGTGAAGGTGATGGACAGCAGATTGTCGGCCGCGTCGTAGCGGTAGTCGGTGGTGCCATCTTCGGTGCGCTTGCTGACAAGCCGGCCGATGGCGTCCCGCTCGAAGTCGTGGCGGATGGCAGTCGTCCGTGTCGGCGGGGCGTTGTCGGACAGGGGCGGCTGCTCGTCAGGCGAGGGCACATGGGTAAGACGAATGACCTCATCCAGCACGTTGTAGGCATAGAGGCGGCCACTGCCATCCAGGTCTTTTTGTGCCACCAGCCGGTCCAGTTCGTCCCAGCCGAAGCGGTATGACTCGTCATTCTCGTTGGTGAGTTGCAGTAGCCGACCATAGGCGTCGTAGCGGAACTTCACGCGGTAGCCCATGGCGTCCGTGCGTTCGACCAGCCGGCCGCTGGGGTCGTAGCGAAATTGCAGGGTTTTCTGTGCAGGGTCGATATAGCGCGTCAGTTGACCAGCGACATCAATTTCATAACGATCAATGCGACCGTCCGGTCGTTCGCTTTCGACCAGATAACCACGTGCGTCGTAGCGGAAGTGGGTGTGTTCACCCCGGGCATTGATGCTTTCGCGCAAGCGGCCTTGGGCGTCGTAGTGATACAGCGTCTGGGCATTGCTGCAGTCGCGGTAGCTGAGCAACTGACCGCACGTGTTCCAGCTCAGGTACTTGCTCTTTTCGAGGGCATCGGTGATCTGGGTAACACGGCCTTCCGGGTCGTATTGGTACTGTGTCTCGCGCCCCAGCGGGTCTTGCTGCCAGAGCAGATTGCCGTGGCTGTCGTAGCCGTATTGCCGAGTTCGCCCGGCTGTATCGGTGACTTGGACGGGCAGTGCCCAATGTCGCAGGTATTTGATGTGTTCGCGGCGGCCGAGGGGATCGCGGGTTTCGATCAGGCGGCCGATATCGTCGTAGCTGTAGCGCCATTCACCCCCTTGCGGGTCGATGCGCTTGATCAGCTGTCCGGCGATAACTTCCGCCAGCCAGCAGTTGCCCTGAGGGTCGATGTGCTTATAGACCTCGTACAGTGGCCCCCAGTAGTAGTGATCACTGCGGCCGAGGTTGTCCGTGACGAGGGTTTCACCGGCTTCCAGGTTGTACTCGAACCGGTACTCTTCACCATCGCTGCCCCAGTGACGAATCACCCGCCACTCGTGATCGGGATGGGGCTCCAGCAGTGGAGGCAAGCGGTAGGGTGTACCGTCTAGGCGCTTGGGGGCAGGGCGCTTTTCAGGAATGGCGAAGCGGGCCCATTCGTATTCGCGGACAGCACCGCTAACCAGTTGATGGCTATTGAGATAGCCCTCGGGGGTGTAAGTGAAGCGGCGGACTCGTTGACCCGTCGCATCCAATACCTCATGCAGTTGCCCGTTGTCGGTGTAGCGATAGCTGACCAGCAGTTCGCTGTGTTCTACCGTCGGTGTTCCACCGTTTTTCAGGAACACCCGTGATACCTCACTGACACGCTGGGGATGCCTGGCGGCATAGTGAAGCTGCACGACCGTTTGGCCGTACTTGTCATAGAGGGCTTTCAGGCGTCCTTGTTCGTCGTACAGCAGGTCGAGGCAATTGAGATTGCGGTCGCCGAGCCTGATTAGCCGTGAGCGTTTGGGATTAACCGGGTCGGTATCGAAGACCCGATAAAGCCCTTCATGGATATCTTCGACAACGGTCTGGCCGTCCCCCAGCTGGAAGAAGGCCAAGCCGTCCACGGCACTGACGAAGGCATCACCGGCACTGAGGCGGCCTAGTTCCAGTCGGTTACCGTCGTTGTCGATGTAGATCCACAGCGTACCGCCTTGAGGATGTGGGACGCGGGCCAGCTCAACTTCATAAGGGACACTCCAACCCATCCCCAGTAGACCGTCGCTGCGCATGTCCCTGCTGTCGTAGCGCCGTGCCCATTGGATGCCCAGCAAGCCTGGGAGATTGAAGTCGATGTCCTCCGGACCCTCCTGCAGCTTGCTCCCTGTGGCAACAGCAACCGGGTTGCCTAATGTGCACCCTTTGATGCGGCCAAACCTTCGGGAGATAAGCATCCCCGCAATAATCCCGGTAAACATCGCAATCTTGCTCTTGCCGTTGCGAATGTCCCGGACCGTCGCCGTACCGCCACCAATGCGCACATTGGGCGATACGTTTTCATTCACATCAATCGTGGCATCGCAGGTGGTCTTGTCACCTGAACGCGCTGCGGGTTGGCCATTGATGAATACCTTGTCCGAGCCTTGCGCAATGAAGGTGTCGGGCAGGGGCGGGTGGCGCGAACAGCTGATCTTGTCTCCTTTCGCGGGCTCCGAGCCTGGGTCGGCCGGTGTGGTCACGGGCGGGTTGAAGATGTCACGTATGGCCATCCCCAGCCCCACGAACGGGACGAGATAAGGCACCGCAGCCATGGCCATGGAACCGACGTTCTCCAGGATGGACGGTTCCTCTTGTTCAGTATCGGCTGCGCCGCCTCCAGGTGGGCCAGTGATGCCGGCCGCGCGCGCAGCGGGCTCACTGTTAATGAGCACATTGGTTGACCCGCTCGCGATTTTTCCGTACGGATCGGGCGAGTCCACACTGTTGCCAAGGCTGTCGCAAAAGCTGGAGATGGCATCGCCGACAGTCTGGTCTTCGCCGACGGAAAGGGTGCTCATTGTGCCGACTGCCACACCCGCGACAGCGGCGATGGCGACGCCAGCCGCACCGCCAGTGGCTACGGTGCCAACCACGGCCAAGCTGATGGCTGCGGCGACGGCCGCGGTGGCCGCTGCATAGATAACGGCCTCGGCAACTGCGCTGATCATTTCAGCGGCAAGCGATGGATGAAGAATTGCGTCGCCCATTCGGGCGGCGTGAACGGTCTGCGCCATTGGCGGTAAGCTCCTAGCAATCCGAAAGTCCTTGTCCTGGGGCGTGGAGAGGCTCAGGCAAATCGGAGCTCGTCTTTAAGCGCGCGCCAGTGGCTGATATCGTCGTCACTCAAAGGCCCAGGCTTGCTGTAGTTGAGCACCAGCATCCGTTGCTGCCCCGGTATCAGGCAGGCCGCCTGAAGCTGGTAGTGGGGCTTGTCGCCGACCATGAACTGGATGGCCATTTCCCGACTGTCAACGGGATGCTCATTGCTTCCAAGGCGGGTCACTTTCGCGGGCGTAATGGTCAGCGCCTTTGACTTCTTCCGTAATATGTTCAGTTGCTCCTCCAAGGCCTCATCCAGGGTCTTGGTGTTTGCAACAGGGCTGCGAGCGATCACCAACGTGGTTTGTCTGTTGGGGAAGCGCAGCATGTTCAGCGTCAAGTCCTCGGGGGCTTCATCACCCAGATCGAGAATTACATCGTGCGTCAGGTATTGGGTCATCTCGGGTAGTCCTTTTCGAGTTCAGTGCAGGGTGGCTGTGCGAGCGCTAGTCGAAATGCCCATCCACGTCAGCCTTGAGTGAGTCGCTGTCGCGCCCGTTCGCGCCCGCGCCCGCCGAACCACCCGTTGGGTTGAGGTCGAGCTTTGCCGCCAGGGTGTTGATCTGCCCGGTCTGCTGTGCGGTGAAGTTGAAGGTCTCGCAGGTGATGTTCAGCGTGCCATTGGCATGCATTTCGATAAGGGTCTTGCCGCACTTGAGGCGTAGCGTGTTGCCCGCTTCGACTTCGTAGTCGCCTGCGATGAGGTCGTTCTTGCCACCCCCCACTTTCAAGGTGTCGTTGGCCTTGACGACGCGCAGACGATTGCGGCCAATGGCGACCGATTCGTCCTGGCCAATCTGTTGGGTGCGATCGACGCCCACAGAGAGGGACTGGTTGTGATTGACCAAAGTGTTCTGATCTCTCTGGGCATGGATGAACACTTCCTCCTTGCCCAGTTCATCCTCGAAACGCAGCTCGTTGAAACCTTCCCCCTTGTGGGTCTGGCTCTTGATGGTCATGCGTGTTTTGTGGTCGGGCAGATCGTAAGGCGGCAGTTGGTCACCGCAGTAAGTGCGCCCGGTGATCATCGGCTGGTCGGGGTCGCCGTTGACGTAATGGATGATCACGTCCTGGCCGATCCGGGGGATGGCCATCGAGCCCCAGCTGCCACCCGCCCAGCCTTGAGACACCCGCAGCCAGCACGAACTGAACTCGTTGTTCTGGCTTTCGCGGTCCCAGGGGAAACTGACTTTTACCCGGCCCCATTCATCGCAGTAGATTTCCTCGCCAGGCGGGCCGACGACGGTTGCCATGTGCGGCCCGTCGATTCGCGGTTTTTCCAATGGCGCAGGGCGCCATTCGATCCGACCGGGGACCAGCACTGCGGTCTGCTCGTAGCGCGTGCTTACATCGACGTCGGCGGCTTCTTCCTGCAGGCTGGTGAACTGGTGGCCTTTATGGGTAACCGTGTTCACCCGCCAATGCGCATTGAGGTCGTCACGTGGGTGACCGGTCAGGGTGAAACTGAGCCCCGGTTGCAGGCGCACGTCATCGCCCTGGACCTCGGCAATACGCACATCATGGCGCAGCGCTGTGATACGGTTTTCAGTGAAGGGCTTGCCCACGGCATCGCGTTTATAGCGGCCGGGGTAATCGAAGTATTCGTACTCTTTGCTCTGGTGCTCCAGGAAGGGCCCGGCGGCTCTGTGCTCCTGGCGGTAGGCCGGGTTGGTGAAGGTGTGGTCGCGCTGCACCTGGCGAGCGGTGCGTACCTGCTCGCTGTAGCGCAAGCGGCGAAGGCAGGGTATGGCTTGATCGCCACCGCTGTTGGCTTGGTACAGCACGCTGTCAGGGCCTACAGGCTCGTCGTCATCGCCGAAATCCTCGTCGTCATGGTCGGCCTTGACGGCGCCATGGCTGATCAGCCCGAGTGATTGCAGCCGATCGGTGATGATCAGCTTGTGCAGCTTTTCAGTGTGCGCGAAGCGGTAGACGAAGCCTTCTTCAGCAGCCAGGCGGGCGATGAACGCCAAGTCCGTCTCACCGGCCTGAACGCAGAATTCGCGCACCTGATGGTCCATGCTGGCGCGTAGTTCGTACTGGTCGATGCCCTGGCGCTTGAGCATCAGCTCGAGAATTTGCGGAACGGTCTTGTGCTGGAAGATGCGCCAGTTCGAGCGCAGGTTGGCGCGGGCCAGTTGCGGTTCGACCAAGGCGTGATAGTAAGTGCGGTAGAAGCCGCTCTCGCCCTGGCTGAAGCTGCTGACAAGGCCGTGCACGTACCGTACCGGGCGTTCCCCGTCCAGGATGGTGAAGAGCACGGGTTTGTCGAGCAAATGGCCGAAGTTGATGTCGTTTTCGAAGCTGATCAGTTTCAGCTCCAGTTCAAAGGGTGCGCTGATGCCCTCGCGGAGTTCGAACGACACCACCTCGAATTCAGCTTTGCCAACGAGTGCCTCAAAGCTGTAGCGCAAATCAGATTGGCTAGGCATAAAAGATCCTTGTCCGCCGTCTGAATCAACACAAAGCCCGGGCGGGCATGGCCTGCCCGGGGCATTTGCACAGGTCAGGCGGCAGGTGCGCGCCAGTCGTCAGAGCCTTCGGTATTGGCTACATCGTGAGCCCACGTGATCTTTCGATACGCCAGCGATACTTCAACCAGTTGGGTGTAGTTTTCATTGTCTTTGTCGAGTGCGTGGGGAAGCACGGTATTGATGCTGACGATGGTGGCGTCTTCGAGCGTGGTGGTGAAAAAATGCTCTTGTTTGCCTTCCGACGAGGTGCGATACCAGCTGACCTCAACCGTTGGCAGCATTTCGCCGGTGGCAAGTGCCTGATACATCAGGGGGGTAGCTTTGTTCAGTGAACTGGTGAATATGAAAGGCTTATGCACGCGCTGGCCACTCGGTTGACCGCTCTGGGGGTCAGTGGGCGTAGTCACCTCATGCTTGATTTCCTGAACCAGAATCTGATCTTCATGGCCTTGTTGGAACACGTTGCCGACGGAGTCAGCGGTGAAGGCGCCAGCGGTGATGTTGCCTTGGGTCTGGCCTACGATCTTGATGTAAGCGGGTGTTGGCATGGCAGTTACTCCTGCGTCCATGTGGGTAAAGCACGCGCACCACGGGTGGCGTGGCCATCGGGAGCGATGGGCTTGTCAGCGAGGCAAAAACCTCGCGAATTCGTTGAACTCAGTGGTGCTGTGTCACGGTTGGCTATTGCTGCAAAATGCCGTTCAGCGACTCCAGCACCTCGGTTGTGATCAGGTGCAGGCGGTAGCTGTAGATCCCGTAGGCCACCGCCATGGCGATGGCGGAGATGACCAACGGGCTCCACCACGGCCATATCCGGCTCATGCGGAAGTTCTTTGGGGCGACGTTGGTGTAGGGGTCGCAGACCTCTTCTGGCGTAGGGCCGCGCAGCTCACGGATGATCCCGTGGAGCTGGTGGATCAGGGCGTTAAGTGACTCTTCGCCCTTGGGGGCGATGGCGTACTTGCCCTTCAAGCCCAGGCACAGGGCGAAGTACATGAACTCCAGCACGTCCTGATAGCGCTTGGGCTCCTGCATCAGGCGGGAAAGCACGGTGAAGAATTTTTCCCCGCCCCAGGTCTCGTCGTGGAAGATGCTGAGCAGCGGCTCGTGGCTCCAGCAACTGCTTTTGCCCCAGGGCCGATCCATCACCGCTTCATCGATGTACAGGCACAGGCCGTAGGAGTACGCCAGCAACTGAGCGGGCTCATAGCCGTGCTGGCGTATTTCTTCCCGGATGCTGTCGATCTGAATACGTACTTGCTGATGCACATCTTTGATGTTGGGCAGTTCATCAAGCGTGCGCAGGCGCATGACCAGCCCGAACAAGGGCGCTGCGGCATCCAGCATGAGATTGGCGCAGCCACCCCTGAGCTGAAACTCCGGATCCGCGGGGTAGCCCTGATATGCAGGTTCCGGCTTCTGCTCCTGTGCAGATGCAGTGGAAGCTGCAGGTGCGGGTGCGTCGTTGGGCAGCGACTTCTCAAGCATCGAGTGCAAATCCGTATCCGCAACGTGCTGCGCGTCGTTGAGGGTAGGGTTACTGTTTTCCATATCATTCACCCCTGATCGCCCAGAACTGCAGTTCAAGCCCTGGGAACTCACCTGCAACGTGGAAGCCGAAGCCGTTGGCCGTCTTCATGCAGGCCCAGGCGGGGTCACGGCGGTCCAGTTCGAAGTAGCTGAAGCCCGCATGGAAGGGCAGGTCGCGTGGTGCGACAGGCAGGGGCAGCAGCGGGATGCCCGGCAGTTGCAACGGCACCAGGTCATTCAAGGATTCGAGTGAGGTGACCTTGGCTTTCTGTATGAACATCTGGCGCAACGTCTGCGGCGGCAGGTTGGCGCGCACGGCGACGATGAAATCGGCTTCGTCGATCAGGCGTCGGTCTTCAAGCGTGGTTGTCATCACGCCAAAGTCCAGGGTTTCCAGCGGCAGTGACACGGCGCGGGGTTGCAGGACCGTGCTCAGGGCTCGACGGAGCGTGTCTTCCAGGGGCTTGAACGAGGTACGCAGTGCGGTGTGGTGGTAGGCCGGGTATTCCTGCGGCAGCCGGTTCTCGTCGGTGAAAGTGACGAATTCGCCACACGCCTGGCTCATGGACAGGTACAACTGCTCTGGATGCGTTTGTCCTTGCCTGGCCAGGTGGTTGAAGCACGGCCACCAGCGGTTCATGGCCTGCAGCAGGTTGAAGTCGCGGATGTCGGCGATACCCGACTGGCCCGAAGCGCCAATGCGGGCGGCAAGATTGCGCGCACGCTCGCGCAGGGTGTTGGTGATTTCTTCAAGGAAACGCTGAAGGGCCGGCACTGCCCGCACCGAAACGCTGGTGGGGTAGAACGTTTCATCCAATTGCAGGCTACCGTCGGGGCGCCGTTCCAGGATACGAGCCACGGCCAGGCGGGTGTAGGCACTGCTGTCATCGGCTTTACGCTTGAGCTGCAGGTTGGGCATGGCCAGGTCGACCTGCACCAGGTCACCGTCGGCGCTGTGGGTATCCTTGATCTCCTCTGCCTGAGCGTTGTAGCGGAAGTTGGCGGCATTGTCGGGCCAGCTCACTTCACGGCCGCCCTCGGTCCGCAGCGGCAAGCACAGGAATATCTCGCTGTCTTTCGAACCGTCGTCCTCGATTTCCAGGGGTGGCGGCGGAGGCAGATCGGCGGGAATATCGAACACCGTGCCATCGGGCATGATGCCGCGCGCCTTGGTGATGGCGACCTTGCCCAGGCTCAGGTATTCGGTGCTCAGCTGCAGTTCGCTGAAGCCGTAGAAGGCCGCGTTCAGGCTGCCAAGGCGCTGATGCAAGGCCGCTTCACTGGCCCGCGCAGCTTGTTGGAAATGTTGTGGTTTGACGAACAGGCCTTCGGGCCACAGCACGGGGTTACGTGAACTCATGAGCGCTCCGTGTCAGCGTGAGTAAGGGGGATAGGGTGCAGAGACGCTGTCATTCCTCCTCCTTGAGCAGAATCTGCGCGTCATTGACCAGCACTGAGAGAATGATCTGGTGGCCGCGTGGCGGAATCCGCAACACGTGCTGCCAGGTCGCGTTTTGCTGGTTTCTGTAGTCGCCGATCACCGCGACGAAGCGGGTCTCGGGCTCGATGGGCTGAAACGGTATGAACTTGAACTGGCCTGGGTTCAGCAGGTAATCGTCATCGCGGATGTAGGTACTGCGCAGTGCCTTGGCGGGGTCATCGTCCAGCAGTTGGTACACGCTGTTGCGCAGCAGCGAGTCATCGCGCAGTTGCAGGATCTTGATGGCAATCGGTGTGGCGACAGGCCCGCTGGCTTCGGCCTTGCTGCCCGGCAGCGTGAGCACCACTGTGGGGTCGTCATAGCTGCCGGGCGAGCTTTCTTCCATCGGGGAGCGAGCCCATTCGCTTTGGTCCTCTTCGCCGGTTTCCATGGGGGACATGGCGGGGAATTGCGCTTGCAGGTATTCGAACAGGGCCCCGACTTTGTCGGACAGTGCGTGCGGATCGCCGGCGCTCAAGGTGACTGCGTAGGGGCTGGGTTCCAGGATGCTCTCGGGGATGGCCGCCACGTCGACACTGTTCGGGTTGCCGTTGAGCGTTGGGCTGACGTTGATGCTGAACGCGACTTGGGTTGGGTCGTCCTTGGGCGGCCCGATCGGTAACGAGTGGTCCAGCACCACCTTGGTGGCTCTGCTCAAGGACGTGCAACCTGACAGCCCGACCAGCACGATCAGCAAAGGCGCCATCAAGAAGGCCAGGCGGCTCATGGGCGTTCTCCCGCCGCCAGATGTTGCAGCGGGTCCGCGGTTGATGGCGCCGCGTCAGCCAGCGCATCGAGCGCCGCCATGGGGTCTTTGATCACCCAATCGGCCCCGTCACTGCCGATGGTGCCGCCCGTGCGATCGAACCGATGACGCAGGGTGACGGTGTGCTGCACCTGGTCGAGATTGATGATGCACAACGTCAATGTACTCATGAGCGCCCCCGGAAGCGGACAACGGGACTGATCTGGCCAGCGTGGTCATCGACAAAGCTGGTCCAGCCCAGGTAGGCGCCTTGGCTGCGGTGCAGGCAGAACGGCGACAGTGCGTTTTGTTTCAGGCGCAGCTCCAGGTCATACGCCAGGCCATCGCGCAGCAGAAAATCAATCAAGGCGCGCAAGCGACCGAAGTTGATGCCGCTGGGCAGCAAGTCATGCAGCTGCGCCTGGTCGAGTTCGCTGATGACGATGGTGAACTTGCTGCTGCGGGTGCGGGTGCGGCTGCCGACCATGAACGTGCTGCCAAGCTCGCCGTTGCTGCGCCCGAGGCTTACAAGCTGTTTGCTGTTGGTGGTGACCGAGCGCGTCTCGAATTCGCGGATCTGCACGTGCGTCAGATCGAAGCAGTGGGCGATGATGCCGGCGACGGTACCCGGTGCGCGGCTGCGGCTGGCGATAACCCCGGCAAAGCTGAGCAGGCGGCTCCAGGGCAGTGTCGTGTCGCCGCGCAGCTGTTTGTCGTTCAGCCCGAGCAGGGCAAACATGTACTGGGAGAACCCGTCGCGCGCACCGGGTTGAAAACGGATGTAATAGCGGTACTTGCGCCAGATTCGGTGCAGCAGGCTGAGCAGGTAGTGGTTGAAGAAGTCGAAGAAGGCCGGCCGCACGCCGACACCCTGGGCATGTTCATAAGCCACTTGCTCCAGGTAATAGGTGGGCAAGGGCGAGTCGGTACCGTGCAGCCCCATGAACGTGGTGCACACGCGATAGCGCTCATACTCCCCAGGCATACGCTCGGCCTTGTACACATCAGCGACGGGAAAGGTCAGGCGCGGGTCGCAGGCCAGCCGTACGCGCAGCCGGGTGGCCTCATCCGCCCAACGCGGTTCCAGGTCGTCGCCGTGCAGGCCATGCAACCGCTCCAGCAACTGGAAGAAGTTGTACTGGTGCGCGTTGGCGAGCAGCTTGTCGGCTAGATCAGCGGTTGCTTGCCGGTCTGGATGGGCCATGTGTAGTGCTCGTTGTTGGTGGTGTTGATCACTTCCAGTTGATGGAAGGAATTGATGCTGGCGTACAGGGCGAAGAAGTGCGCGAGCACGCAGCCGAACAGGTAGAGGTCGCCTTCGCAGAGGAAGGCGGTCTGGTCCAGTTTCAGCCGGGTGTGCAGGCCGCGAATGGGTTGCCCCTTGATCAGCCAGTCCATGGGCTGTGTGTGGATCTCGCGAATACCGTCGAGGCGTTTGTGGGTAGTGCGCGCTTGCTGGATGTCGTGCAACGCCGCGAAGTCGTAGGTGCGAATAACCGCCTTGAGCGGCTCGACCGACAGCAGCGACAGGTAGTTGAGCGACATGTTGGAGATCAACGCCCACTGCAACTGGCCATCCAGCACGGGCCGGTAGGGGCGGGTGGGGGCGCAGATGTTGGTATAGGTCGCCAGGGGCGGCGTGACTTCGGTGAGGACGTTGATGTCATCCACGCCCAGCGCCAGCGGCAAGTCCCTGTTGGTGCAGGTCAGGTCGATGGATGCAGTTTCAAGCTCGCCTATATAGTTGTTGGCATCGGCGCGCACGAAGGCGATGCGGTGGGTCACGCCATCGCCGCGCAGGGACTCTTCGAGTTGGTAGCGGTAGTAGAGCGCCGTGCGGCCTTGGGCATGCTCGATTTCGTGGGCGAACGATTCGAAAGGGCGAAAAGTCCGCAGGTGCTCCCCGGTGCTTCCGTCAGTGGTCGTTCGGGTGCTGATGACTTCGTCGACACTGAAGATTTCGTAAGCGGACTGCGCCTCGCTTCTGGGCTTCAGCTCTACCTGGGCAGCCTCGCTGGCCAGGTCGATGGGCTCGGCACTGTGCTTGAACAGGTTGACCGCCGGGGTGCAGAACAGGCTGAAATCTTCTGAGCCAACGCGCAGGGGTTCTGGCAGTTGGCGCGTGAAATGCAACTCGATGCCCACCTGCTGGCAGGCTTGTGCCGGCCATAGCTTTTCCAGGCCGGTAATGCTGAAGAAGTGGAAGCGCTTCGGGAACACGAAGTATTCCTGCAGAATCCGGTAGCCATCGAACACGTTTTGCGGGTAGGGCAGCAAGGCCTCCTCAGGGCTGAAACCCGGGAACGCGATGCTGTTGGCCGGTAGCCGGCGCACCTCGCCGTTCATGATCACGCTGACGTGTTTGAGGTATTGAGAGATCCATAGATAAAGCGTCAGAGCGGTGCGGTTGTCGCCGCTCAGGTGGAAGTCCAGACGCGTGCAGCCCAACGTATTCAGTGGCCGTTCGACCAAGGTTTGCAGGCCGATGCGAACCACAGAACTGTCGAGTGTCTGGGTTGCGCTGACGGCGCTGATTTCAAATGGATGAAGTCTCACTCCCGTGCAGGTACGAAACTCGCAGGGCACGCCGTCGACGGGTTTCGAGAACAACCTTGCACCTTTGGGAATGTGCTGTGATTGGCTGAGCGATTGTTTGCGTGGCGAGAATCGGATAATCGTGGCGCTGGGCAACGGGCGCAGGTAGTTGGGCCACAGTATCTGCAGCATGGGGTGGGTGAGTTCTGGCAGGTCATCTTCCAGCTTCAGCCGAAGTTTGGCCGTTAGAAACGCAAAGGCTTCCATCAACCGCTCGACATCGGGGTCGCTGCCCGCCTTGCCTAGCAGCCGGGCAAGCTGGGGGTTGTCCTTGGCGAAGTCGTTTCCCAACTCGTGCAGGTAACGCAGTTCTTCGCTGAATCTGTCCTTCAGTGACATGGGTCACCTCACTCGGGTGTAGCGGTTGTGTCCGTTTACCAGCAGCTCCAGCTGCAACTGCTCTGCCTGGTTGTTGACCTGCACCTGGCAGTCGAGCCTGAAATGCAGTTGCAACGGGGCGTGACAATCGGGTACCGCTTTGAGCGCGCGCACGTGGATGCGCGGTTCAAAGCGCTGGAGGGTACGGCGGATATCGGCGCTCACTTGCTGCAGCAGGTCGCCGCTGCTGACGTCATGCCCATTGAAGTCGCGCAGGCCCAGCTCGGGGCTGCTCTGGGAGCAGCCTTGGCGAGCGTTCAGCAACGTTTCGAGGTGGCGCTTGATGGCCGCGAACTTGTGCGAAGCGTTTTCCTGGCGAGACGGCTCCCGGATGGCGGACGGGTCCGCCATCAAGCGATCGAAGAATCCACTCATTGCGTGTCGAGCCGGCCTACCAGGGAAATTTCGAAGTTCGCGCCCATGTACTTGAAGTGCGGGCGCACAGCGAGCGAGACCTGGTACCAGCCCGGATCACCCGCCACGTCCGAGACCTCGACCCTGGCAGCACGCAGCGGCCGACGGCTACGCACATCGGCCGACGGGTTTTCCTGGTCGGCGACGTATTGCTTGATCCATTTGTTGAGTTCGGACTCAAGGTCGCGTCGCTCTTTCCAGCTGCCGATCTGCTCGCGCTGCAACACCTTGATGTAGTGGGCCAGGCGATTGACGATGAACAGGTAGGGCAGTTGGGTGCCGAGCTTGTAGTTGGTCTGTGCCTGCAGGCCTTCGGGTGTCTTGGGGAAGTTTTTCGGCTTCTGCACCGAGTTGGCTGAGAAGAACGCGGCGTTGTCGCTGTCCTTGCGCATGGTCAGGGCGATAAAGCCCTCTTCGGCCAGCTCGAATTCCTTGCGATCGGAAATCAGTACCTCGGTAGGGATCTTGGCCTGCAGCTGGCCCAGCGATTGGTAAAGATGCACCGGCAGGTCTTCGACGGCACCACCCGATTGTGGGCCGATGATGTTGGGGCACCAGCGGTAGCGGGCAAAGCTGTCGTTGATGCAGCTGGCCAACAGGAAGGCTGAGCTGCCCCACAGGTAATTGTCGTGCTGGCCGTTGATGTTCTCATCGTAATTGAAGCTGCTGATCGGCTGGTCCTGGTGATGGTAGGCGGAGCGCAGCATGAAGCGCGGCCCGGTCAGCGCGATGTGGCGGGCATCTTCGCTCTCGCGGAACGCGCGCCACTTGGCATGCCTTGGGCCGGCGAAGATGTCTTTGATTTCCTTCAGATTGGGTAGCGCTTCGAAGCTACTCAGGTTGAAGAACTCTGGGGAGGGTGCCGCAATGAAGGGCGCATGCGACATGGCACCGACCGACGCCATGTAGCTCAACAGCTTGATATCAGGCGAAGAGGGGCCGAAGTTGTAGTTGCCAACCATTGCCGCGACCGGCTCGCCACCGAACTGGCCGTAACCGGCGGTATAGACGTGTTTGTAAATACCACTGCAGGTAATGTCGGCGGCGTTCTCGAAATCATCGAGCAAGTCTTCCTTGCTGACGTGCAAGACTTCGAGCTTGATATTCTCGCGGAAGTCCGTGCGGTCGACCAGAAGTTTGAGGCTGCGCCACGCGGATTCAAGTTGCTGGAACGCGGGTTCATGCAGAATGGCATCCATCTGCTTGCTGAGGACCCGATCCAGCTCGGCAATCATCTGGTCGACGCGGTGTTTGTTGATCAATTGATCTGGGTCATTGTTTTTTAGAATTTCGGCAATGAAGGCGGATACACCCTGCCTGGCCACTTGGTAACCCTCTTGTGTGGGAACCAACTTGGTCTCTGCCATGATCTGGTCGAGCAAGGTGGCATTGCTCAGTGTTTCGGCCTGTGTTTCAACAGTGACAGTTGTGCTTGGCTTTGGCATGGGGACGCTCCGTTGTCTCAGTCTGCTTTTGGCGCTTCAAGCACCAGGTCGAGTTCTTGCGCGAGTTGCTTGCGGGCATGCGCGTCGTTCAGAAGCTGCTGCAGCTGTTTGCGGAAGGTGGGCACGTTGCCCAGCGGGCCTTTCAGGGCGACCAGCGCTTCACGCAGCTGCAGCAGCTTGTTCAGCTCGGGCACCTGGCGTGCGATGCGGTCTGGGCCGAAGTCCTGGATGGACTTGAATTGCAGGTTGACTGCCAGCTCTGCATCCGGAGTAGCGCCAAGCGCGGAGGGCACCGACATGGCCAGGCTCACATCGGCGTCATTCAACACGCTGTTGAAGGTGTGTTTATCGATGCGCATGACATGACGGTCTTCGAGGGAGCGGCTGTCATCGAGGCCGAAGTCGCCCAGCACCATCATCTTGTGCGGCAGCTCTACCTCGGCCTGCTCGTCACCGGTGGCGGGCACATATTTGATGTTGATGCGTTCTTTGGGTGCAACGGAGCCTGAGGGTTTAGTCATGGTTATATATATTTTCCAGTGTGGGTTTTATATGTAGGACGTTTCCTACAAGTAAGGCTTGCGTGTTAAACATGGGATAAACATGATGCCTGGAATTTGGGTTCTGAGTTGCTTAAAAACCATGCGCTTGATAATTGCCGAGCGTCGAGTTCAAATATGTAACAAAATAATTTCTTGAATAACTGTGAGTTTGTGTACTAGCCTTTTTTTGCTGTTGGGGTGGCCGGGTTAATGCTGGTGTATGTGTGCTATTGAGCGGGAGAGTTAAGGTGAGATGATTATTCGTTATGCAGGTGGCGTCGGACTTTCATTACTGTTTTTGTTCATGCCTGCCTTAACCCGCGCATCACAGGACTGCTCACGGATCGTGTCCAATATCGAGCGCCTGGCGTGTTTCGATCAGGCGGCGGGTACGCCGGGATTCACGCCGCACCGACAGTGGTCAGCGCAGGAGCTGGAGGCGCCCACGGTGCGTCGCGTATTGATCCATGAGACGGGGCGGGCGCCCGAGGACTTGAGGTTTCGCCTCCGCTCTGAAGAAGGCGGGCTCATGATCTCTGCACCTGCGATTGCTTCAGTTGCACCGCACCCCTACCTGATCATCAGCTGCGTGCAGAACATCTCGAGGTTGCAACTGGTCACCGCCCAACCCGTCGATGCCAGCCGAGTGCAGGTACGGTTGCTAGGGGAGCGGGGCGCTACTGTACCCACACCGTGGCAAGTGATGGAAAACGGCCAAGTGCTCGACGCCGGCAGAGGCTTGCCGGGTATCGAGCAGATCAGGCAATTGATCGGGGCCCATCGCATTCACGTAGAGAGCGACAACCCTGCCGTTGATGGACTCGTTTTTGACGCTCAGGGGCTGGACCCGCTTATCGACGAGGCTCGCAAGACATGCCGCTGGTAGCTGAGGTCGAGGCGCAAGAAGTCACACGGTTGCTCGCACCCATCGATACCCAGGTGCCGGCGGGACTGTTCGATGTGGAAGACGAAACCTACCAGGCCATTGACCAGGAGATGGTCAAGCTGGGTGGGCTGCAGGAAGCGTCTATCGACTGGGACTACATCGAGGAGGCATCTGCTCAGTACCTGGAGCGACAGTGCAAGCATCTGCGGATCGTCGCGCACTTGAGCGTTGCGTGGCTGCGCAGTGGCTGTTGGGAGCGCTGGGGGTTTACCTTGGCGTTGCTGGGCGGAATGATCGACAACTATTGGGAAACCGCTCATCCAACGCCTGGCCCGAAAGGCTTCCTGACCAAGCGCAAGATCGTTGGCCTGGTGTTCAATCGCTTGATCGATGCGCTGCCGCGCCTTGATCGTTTCACGTACACCGCGGCTCACGCCGCAGCGGCGAAGCGTGCATTGGCCCGTTTGATGTATCAGCAGGAAACTGCCCAGCTTGACCCGGCTGTTCTGGGGGAGCTGGAGCGCCTGTTGCGCAAACACACGGCGCTTGCCAACGGTATTGGCGAGTGCGATGCGCCCAAGGCCCCGGTGGAGAGCCCGCAACCTGCACCGCTGGCTGATGTCATCGCCACGCCAAAACCACGCATGTCGATCGGTAACGAGCGCGAGACGCGCCGAGCCATGTTGAGCATGGCCGAGCTGATCAACCAGCAGGACCCGTACGACCCGACCGGCTATCAACTGCGTCGCTTCGGCCTGTGGGCCCACATTCAGGCCGCACCGCAAACCCGGCAGGGCAGCCGTACAGAGTTGATGGCAGTACCACGGGATATTGCCAGTGACTACGAGGATGCCATCGCCGGCACCGTAATCGACGCGGCGTTGCTCCACCGAGTTGAAAAAAGTGTGACGGCTTCTCCCTTCTGGATTCGCGGCAGCTTTCTTGCCGCAACCGCCGCGTCGCGGCTGGCGATGGGCGAAGTGGCTGAGGCCATCCGTGCGGCGACCGCTCGTTTCGTGCTGCGCATGCCAGCGCTGCAGCAGCTGTGCTTCAGCGACGGTCAGGTGTTTGTCGACGACCAATGCCTGGCCTGGCTCAAAGGGGCAGACGGGCAGTCCGAGCAAGCGGCAGCCTCCCAAGAGTTCTCCAGCCTTCGCGAAGAACTGGTCAGCCAGCTGGAAAGCGGCGGCGTAGAACCGGTGTTGCTAAGGCTGCAGGGGATGCAGGCAGATTTTCGAGCCCCTCGCGAGCGCTGTCATACCACCGTCATCGCAGCTGATCTGTTGGCCGCACGAGGCGTGTCCTGGTTAGCCCAGGACCTGTGCGCCGGGGTCGCGCGAACGATGCAGCAAACCACCGCCAGCGACTGGGAGCCCGAGGTATTCCGGCGGCTTCAACAATACGCGTCCTCCCACGTGCTGGCCGATCGGAACAAGGAGCAGGAGCCTCGATGAATCAACTCTGGAAGTACCTCAAACGTTGGGGCTGGCCGCTGATGACCCGTATCGGTCTGGCAATGCCGCTGCTACTTGGGCTTGGCGCTGTGCTGATGCTGGTTGCCATCTGGTGGCTCGGCCCGCAATGGACGTGGCGCGATCAGCAGCCGTTGGCCAGTGTGGTGCATCGTAGTGTGGCCAGCCTGGTGCTCTTGTTGATGGCGCTGTTGTGCTGGCTGGTCGTGTTGAGAACGCGCTTTCGCCGCTTGCAAGCAGAACGTCAGCAGGCAATGGACGCCGAGGCGGACCCGGCGCTACCGTTCGTTCACGCACAAGAGAAGGGGTTGAGCCAAGCACTCGCACGCTACCTGGACAATGCCGGTGGGCGTCGCGCGCTGTACCGATTGCCGTGGTACCTCGTGCTGGGCGCCAGGCAGGCCGGCAAGAGCAGCTTTGTTGACTGCACCGACCAAAGTTTCTCGTTGACCCGCATCGACAAGGCCCAGGCACGAGGCCGGCCTGCGAAAGCGCTCGCCTACCCCGTGGGATGGTGGATCAGCAATGATGCGGTGATCATCGACCCGCCCGGTGCCTTTATCAGCCAGAACGGTCCCGTAGATTCGCTGAGCAGTGGCTCCACTGACGCTGAGTCCTCGGTACCGCCTGGAACCCAAGCCAACTTGTGGCAGCATCTGCTGGATTGGCTGCAGCGCAATCGAAGCCAGAGAGCCCTCAACGGCCTGGTGCTGGTTGTCGACCTGCCCGCGCTGCTGCACGGTACTGTCGAGCAACGCACGGCACTTGCCCACCTGCTGCGCACACGTCTTTACGAGGTGAGCAGCCAGTTGGGCTCGCGCTTGCCGCTTTATGTCGTGTTGAGCAAATTCGATCTGCTGGACGGCTTCGACCAATTCTACAGCAAGCTTTCGGCCGCCAAGCGCAACAGCCTGTTTGGATTCACGTTCAAGCTGGATGCGGTCGACACCTTCGACGCTTGGCTAGGCGAGTATGGCGAACATTATGATCGGTTGCTGGAGCAGCTGTTCGAGCAGGTGATCGATCAGCTGGACGTGCAGGGTAGCCCTGCGTTGCGTTCACGTCTCTACTCACTGCATAGGCAGTTGCTCGGGTTGCGCCCAATCCTGTTGGGCTTTCTGCGCGAGACCTTGGCAAGTGACCGTTTCACCACCCCGGCGCTGGTGCGCGGTGTGTATTGGTCGTCAGTCGTCCAGCACGGTGACGTGCGCAACGCCTTTGTCCGTGAGGCGGCGCAGCCTTACAAGACCAGCCTCCCCTTGGTTGAGGGCAAGGCGCAGGGCAAGGCGTTGGCCTACTTCATTCAACAGGCCTTTGGACGGGTCATCTACAAAGAGGCCGGCCTTGCCGGCGACAACGTGAGGGTGGCTCGGCGCAAGCGCCAATTGCTGTGGGTGGGTTCTTCTGTAGGCGTTCTGGCCTTCTGCGTCGCCATCGCCAGCTGGCATCGTTACTTCGACATCAATGGCGTCAAGGCCGCCAGCGTGCTGGCCAAGAGTCGGGAGTACAGCCATCACGAAGTGGATCAGCGTCTGGACCCGACCGGGCGCAACTTGCTGGAGCCGCTGGACCAGATCCGCGATGCGGTAGCAGTGTTTGGCGACTACCGCGCTGCGTGGCCGGGTGTTGCTGATCTGGGGCTGTACCAGGGCCGTACCATCGGGCCGACCGTGGATGAGGCGTACCTCAGCTTGTTGTCCAGGCGCTTCTTGCCTGCGTTGGCCAGCGGCGTGATCGAGGCCATGGATGCGGCGCCCCCCGGCAGCGAGCAGCAAATGGCCGCGCTCCGGGTTTACCGTATGCTTGAGGATCGCCGGAACCGCCGAGCGGAATGGGTCGAGGACTGGATGGCGCAACAATGGCAACAGGCCTTCCCCGGCCAGGGGCAGCTGCAACGAGACCTCATGCGGCACCTGAAGTATGCGCTGGCCTACGCGGATACCGACCTGCCGCAGTATCGCCAGCGTGTCAGCCACGTGCAGCAGACATTGCGTAAGGTGCCGTTGCCACAACGCGTGTATGCGGGCCTGAAGCAGCAGGCCCAGGAGCAGTTGCATACCGGTCTGGACCTGCGTCATCAGGTGGGGCCTGCGTTCGATGTCGTTTACCAGCTGTCTTCCGGCTCGAGCCAGGGCGACAATGGTGTTTTGCTGGCGCCAATGCTCACCGCCAAAGGCTTCAAGGAGTACTTTGAACCGCGTAGTCAGCGCTTTACGGAAATGGCCATGATCGACCAGTGGGCACTGGGGGAACGTGCTCAACTGGACTACTCCGATGCCGACCAGGCTGCGCTGAACGAGCGCCTGCGCAACCTGTACAGCGCCGACTACATCGACAGTTGGCGCCGCGCCTTGAACGCATTCTCCGTGGCGGATTTTCGAGACCTGGATCATGGCGTCACGATCCTTGAACAGTTGACCGGGCCAGCGGCGCCGTTGCACCGGTTGCTGGAGACGGTTCGCGACAACAGTTCGCTGTTATCACCGGTTAATGTTGGCGTGGCGGATGAGGCCCCTTCGCCTGTTTCGGTCAACAGCAAGCCTGAGCAACAACAGGCGCTGGTCATTCAGCGGGCGTTTGCAGGCTTGAGCGCCATGTTGCACGCTGCAGGCGAAAAACCGAGCTACTACGATGAAACCCACGCAGCCATAGCCGCCGTCCACGACTATGCCAAGGCGATACAGGGTAGCCCAGACCGAGGCAAGGCTGCGCTGCACGCGGTGCATCAGCGCTTTTCAATGACCGGGCACGACCCCATCGGTACCTTGCAACGCGTCGCCACTGGCTTGCCGGAGCCAATCAATCATCACGTTAGAAAGGTGGCAGATCAAACGGCGCAAGTGCTGAACGTTGAAGCGCTGCGCGAGCTGGAGCGACGGTGGGATGCTGAAGTCTACAGCTTCTTCCAGCAGCGCCTGGCAGAACGCTACCCTTTCGTAGTCAGGGCACCCGACGCTTCGCTGGAAGACTTTGAAGCGTTCTTCGGGCCGAATGGGCGACTGCAGCAGTTCCAGGATCAATACCTGAAGCTTTTCCTCAAGGACAATCTGGAAGCCTTGCAGGATGGTTTGCAGGGGCGATCCCTGATCCGTACCGATGTGATCGAGCAGTTGGAACGGGCCGATCGCATCCGCGAAACGTTCTTTGATCAGCGCGGTAACCTCAGCGTGCAGTTCAGTATCGAGCCGTTGGGGCTTAGTGCAAATCAACGCACCAGCCTGCTGGATCTGGATGGCCAGCTGATTTCCTACACCCACGGCCCAAGCCAGATCACCGGTATTGTCTGGCCCAATACCTTGGGGCAACACGTGCGCAGCAACCTGACCCTGCTCAGGCAGAATGGCAATAGCAGCAGCCTGGAGTATCGGGGGCCTTGGTCGATGTTTCGCCTGCTGAGCCGCGGTGCGCTCAATGGGCGTACGGCAACCAGCGTGGACCTGAGCTTCAAAACAGGTGATGGTGTGATGCGCTACCGGCTGAACGCGGAAAAGGCCTTCAACCCAATTACTCAACAACCGTTCAAAGGTTTTCGGTTGCCCCGAGGGTTGTTGCAACAGCCAGTCAGGGTGGCGTTGGCCGAACAGGCGGATGTGCCTGTCATGTAAGCAGGAGGCGGTGCAAAACGAAGAGCGAGCCCTGGCACTGCATTGCTGTACCCAGGCTATCGAGCAACTGAAGTCAGGCATGGGCAGGGTGCATGCTCAGGGGCAGGGACGTACAGGCATGCTGAAGCGCTGATCAAGCCCAGAACCCAACCAGTACCAACGCCGCCACACCCAGCCCGACCGCAACCGAGCAGCCGCCCAGCGACAGCGCCGCCCGGCCTTGCCGATACCAGCCGTCATGGCCCAATTGCCGTGCCGGCGCCAGCAGGCTGCGCCACCGCAGTTCCGTATCGTGAAACGCCTGCAAGTTCGCCGTATCGGCATCCAGCCAGCGGCGGAAGTCGATACGCTCGCACGCCGTCACCTCCGGGCTCTGCAAACGCACATACCATTGCCCGGCCACGTTCGTCAGCACATCCCGGCGCGAGCGGCCAGCCTTCAGCGCCTGGCCCATGTTGCGCTCGATACTCGCCAGTGGCAGGTCAAGGCGCACAGCGATGCTGGCGAAGTCCAGCTGATCGAGGCGGTTGAGCAGGAATACTTGCTGTACGCGCCTTGGTAGCCGCTTCAGTGCATGCAGCAGGGCGTCGTCGGCATCATGCTCGGCAGCAGGAGTGGGGTGTTCAAGGGGCAGCAGCAGACGGGTCATGGACAGCTCCTTGCTCTATAAAGGGGAGGAGGGGGCATCTTCCGTGATGCGTGATCAGCGTAGATTAAACGAGATTGATTCTCAAGTGCTGATTCCGCAAAGTTTTGTAACGAGCGTTCACGCCCTGAAACACCTTTGCTATCATGCGCGCCATCACGATCTTCATTAGCCTGAAGAGCCAAAAAAAAGACCCGGCAAAAAGCCGGGTCAAAAACCGTGATTAGCCTGATGAGGAGATAATCTGAGAGCGACCTAAGCTTTCAGGTTATCCAGCGGATCTCGCGATCAGCTGAGTGCAATAATAATCGTTATCATTTGGCAGTCAAATGAATTTTCGCTAATTCGGTAAAAAATTTTTACCGATGCGCTCCCTTGTCCCGGCAATCGGGGCATTTGCCGTTACCTGGCTATCACGTTCTCTCCCTTCTTTGTTGTCTGTAAACCCGGTCACTCGGTGCGTTTGTGTTCCAGCAGTGCGCGAGCCATGTCCATCATGTGCATCAACGCGAAGGTCAGTTCGCGCTGGCTGCCGTGCTGGTGTGTAGCGGTTTCCTGGGCGGTGGCCGCAGCGCAGCGCAGCAGGGCGATGGCGTGTTCCTGGGCCTGGTCGCCGGTTACGCCCTCGTGCAGGGTCCAGATTTTGTTGTCCAGGGTAGGCCGTGGCGGGTTGGGGTTGAGGTAGTAGTCGAGCGCGCGGCGTGCGGCTTCGCTGTCGAGATCTGTTTCGTCGTTTTTCGATGGTTTCATGGCAATACCTGCTGATTTCCCTTCAAGCACACTGGAATCACAGAATAGGTCAAGCTGTACTATGTAGTGCCAAATAAATAATTCAGATTGTGTATTGCAGCGGTTAATACAGTCCGTATTGTTGCCGCTCATGGAAAACTGGAACGCATTTCTCAAGCGCTACAAGCGCGAACATAACCTCAGTCAGCTCCAACTGGCCGAGCGCCTGGGCATGACGCAGGGGGGCGTGGGGCATTGGCTGCGTGGCACGCGTCGGCCGACGCTGGAAACCATCAATGAAAAGCTGGAGAAGCTTGGGCTGGTGTTTCTGGAAGCCCAGGTCATGGTGGTCGAGCGCGACATCGTGCGTGAAGCGCAAGGGCTCTATACGGCCGAGCAGCCGGTTTCAGCCGAGGCGCTGCTCTATGCCAGCTTCCGCTTCCCGGTGCTGAGTTGGGCTGACCTGCAGGGGCCATTGCCTGAAACGAGCACGTCCCATGAGCAGACGGACTATATGCCCGCCGGGAATGCGTTCTGGCTGGTGGTGGAAAACGACTCGATGAACGCGGCCAGTGGCAAGAGCGTACCCGAGGGCATGCGCGTGCTGGTGGATACCGGGTTGGAGGCACAGCCCGGCAGGTTGGTCATTGCACGGCAGCCGGGGCGCCCGGCGGTATTGCGGCAGTTGGTCGAAGAGGGTGGAGACAAGATGCTCAGGCCACTGAATACGCGCTATCCGACGGTTTTGTGTGAAGAAGGCTGCGCGTTTCTGGGAGTGGTGGTGCGGGTACATGGGGCCTTCTAGGCTGCCGGGTTGCTGCGAAGCTGTGTCACGCCACAAGGCCGCTATACGTGAGGGGCATGCCAGCCATGAACATGGATAAGTGGATTGCCCTCGTTCGCGACCGGATGGAGGAATTAGGGCTTACCCAAGAGCAGCTTGCCGAGCGCGTAGGCGTGTCGCAAGGCAGTGTAGGACATTGGGTGAACAAGCGGCGCCAACCGAAGCTCGAGTCGATGAACCGCACTTTGGTTGAGATTGGCATGCCCCACTACTGCGTCCGCTTGCAATTGCGTATTCACGGGCAGGCTGATGGCGAACGTTGTGTTTCTGGGGTGGATGACGATGATGACGAACCCGACCTCATGCGATACATCGTTTGCTTCCGTTACCCGGTGCTGGGTTGGAGTGAGTTAGAGGCTGCAACGGCTGTAGAGCCTGCTGTTTTCGAGCAGACTGACTACCTGGCACAGGGCAAGGCGTTCTGGCTAACCGTGGAAAACGATGCCATGAGCGCTGTCAGTGGCCGCAGTGTGCCGCAGGGCATGCGGATGCTGGTGGACCCGGATGTAGAGGCTGAGGCGGGGCGTTTGGTTATCGCTCGTCAGCCGGGCAAGCCGGCAATTTTCCGCGAGCTGGCCGAGGAAGGTGGGCAGCGTTATCTGAAGGCATTGAACAGTAACTACCCGGCGCTGTTGTGCGAAGAGGGTTGCGAATTTCTTGGGGTGGTCGTGCGGGTGCATGGGGCCTTTTGAAAGGGTTTGAGTAGCGGCGGCAACGGTGAACGGCGGGTGGAAGTTGGCCAGCAGGGCCGGCCCTTTCGCGGGTGAGCCCGCTCCTACACGCGGCCTGTGCCCAATCACCAATGTGTGTCCACCCCCGATCGGGTGTAATCGATGGACTCGCCCCCGCCGAGGCATCACAGTGCCACGGTGGTGTTCGAAGAAGCCAACGGCAGCGAGGGCGAGACCATGAAAAAGCATAGTTCGAAACACGATTCCCTGTCTTCCACT
>NZ_JBTRAR010000038.1:0-24382 GCF_054611535.1 Pseudomonas sp. VEM90
CTGCTGGCCAATTTCCACCCGTCGTTCACCGTTGCCGCCGCTACCGTATTCGCGGGTAAACCCGCTCCTACGCAGATTGGTGGTGGACACACATCGGAGGCCGGGCCTGCTGGCCAATTTCCACCCGCCGTTCACCGTTGCCGCTGCGACCGTATTCGCGGGTAAACCCGCTCCTACACAGATTGGTGGTGGACACACATCGGGAGTTGGACACAGACCGCTGTAGGAGCGGGTTTACCCGCGAAAGGGCCGGTTCAAGCAAAGCAGCATCTGAAGGTGTCTATGCTTACAGCAGACCTCTCAGGAACCACACCCATGACCCTGATCAGCCGCGAACCCTGGTGGCTAGTCCCCCCAAAGCCCGGGCAGCAAGAGCAGGACCTGCACTGGGGCTACCTGGAAATCTACGCCGACGGTCGCGCTGTGTTCGTCGACCAGCGCCCCACTGACCGGGAGCTGGCCGAGCGCAAGAGCTGCCGCAATTTCCCCGACCCCGAGCTGTGACGGCTCAGCCTTCCAGCTCGGCCAGGCGCGCTTCCAGCGCCGCAATGCGGGCTTCGAGGGCTTCGATGCGGTCTTCTGACACACTGCCGCCACTGTTGCGCGCGCCGCCTTCCTGTTGGCGTGCAGCGAGAATCGCCTCGATTTCCGCCGGGTCGCCCAAGGCATGGGTGTAGCGGTCTTCACGCTGGCCGGCCTGACGTGGCAGGTGCAAGGCCAGGTCCCGCGAGATCAGGCGCTCCAGCTGATGCTGGATCTGCTCGGTGTCGTCAAAGTCGTGCAGGCGGTTGCTACGGGTCAGCAGTTCGTTGAGGGTTTGCGGGCCCCGCAGGAACATCAGGCCCATCAGCACCAACTGTGCTGGCACCAGCTCCAGTGCCTTGTCTACCCGATGTTCCCAGCGGTCGGCACGGCTGCCCATCTGCAGGCGGGTCATGCCCTGACCTTCGAGGGCGCGCAGCGCCTGGCCGACCTGGCCTTGGGTGAGGTTCATCACCGGCTCGCGGCTGGTCTTCTGGTTGCAGGCCAGGACCAGGGCATTGAGGGTCAGCGGGTAGCTTTCCGGGCTGGTGGCCTGCTTTTCGATCAGCGAGCCGAGAACGCGGATTTCGATGCTGTTGAAGCGGCCTTCACCTGCGGTTTCGTGTTCTGACATGGCCCTGTCTCGTGGCTGGGGAAAGGCCACTAGGGTAGGTAATGCCACCGCGTAAGGCAATTGGGGCCGCAATGCGGCCCCGGCGCGCTTAGCCGTTACGCTGCTCTTCAGCCTGACACGCCGCTGCAGTGAACAGCACATCGGTCGAAGAATTCAGCGCCGTTTCGGCCGAATCCTGTAATACGCCAATGATGAAGCCCACCGCCACTACTTGCATGGCTATTTCGCTTGGGATGCCAAACAGGCTGCACGCCAGCGGAATCAGCAGCAGCGACCCCCCGGCCACGCCCGAGGCGCCGCAGGCGCACACTGCCGCCACCACGCTGAGCAGCACGGCAGTGGGCAGGTCCACCTGGATACCCAGGGTATGCACTGCGGCCAGGGTCAGCACGGTAATGGTGGTTGCCGCACCGGCCATGTTGATGGTCGCGCCCAGCGGGATCGACACCGAGTAAGTGTCTTTATGCAGGCCAAGGCGTTCCGACAATGCCAGGTTGACCGGGATGTTGGCGGCCGAGCTGCGGGTGAAGAACGCAGTAATGCCGCTTTCACGCAGGCACAGCAGTGTCAGTGGGTAGGGGTTGCGGCGGATCTTCCAGAACACGATCAGCGGGTTCATCACCAGTGCCACGAACAGCATGCAGCCAATCAGTACCGCCAGCAGGTGCAGGTAGCCGAGCAGGGCGTCCAGGCCCGACTGTGCCAGGGTGGAGCTGACCAGGCCAAAGATACCCAGCGGGGCGAAGCGGATGACCATGCGCACGATCAGGGTGACGCCATTGGACAGGTCTGCGACCACGGTGCGGGTGGTTTCGCCGGCATGGCGCAGGGCCACGCCCAAGCCGACGGCCCAGGTCAGCACGCCGATGAAGTTGGCATTGAGCAGGGCATTGACCGGGTTGTCTACCGCGCTCAGCAGCAGGTTCTGCATCACCTCGGCGATGCCGCCTGGCGCGCTCAGCGTGGCTTCGCTGGTGCTTAGCGCCAGGTGCGAGGGGAACAGCATGCTGGCAACCACGGCCACCACTGCAGCGGCAAAGGTGCCCAGCAGGTACAGCCAGAGGATCGGGCGAATGTGGACTTCCTGGCCGTGACGATGGTTGGCGACCGAAGCCATGACCAGAATGAACACCAGCACGGGCGCAACCGCCTTCAGGGCACTGACGAACACCTTGCCAAGAAAGGCCAGGTCACGGGCGATGGCAGGTGCCAGCAGGGCGAGGGCGATACCGGCGAGCAGGCCGATGACGATCTGGGTCACCAGGCTGGTGCGGTTGAGGAGGCGGAGAAAAGGGGTCATGTGCAGCGGTATCTCGGAATCTGGAAAGGGCGGACTTTACCATAGAGCACCTATAGCGCATGCCGGCCCGTGCTCGTAGTCAATCAGGCTTTTACGGCTACCAGTGAAACAATTCCCGCCGCGCCCCTTCGGTAATCGCCACGATCCCAGGGTGCTTGACCTTGCGCTCCACCGAAATGGCGTAGAACGACTCGTGCACGGCCTCGGTCTGCCCGATCAGTTGCACGCCGTACTGACGGCACACCTCCTCGGCGATTACGCTGGGAGCAACGAAAATGCCGCTGCCCGACTGCCCGAACGCTTGCATCAAGGCACTGTCATCGAATTCCCCCACGATCCGTGGCTGCACCTGCTGCTCGCCCAGCCACCGCAGCAGCCGGCTGCGTACCACGGTCTCCTGACCGGGAACAAGCAGTGGAGCATCCTGCAGACAAGCTGGAAAAGGACCGTCCAGCCGTTGTACCAGCGCCGGGGTGGCGAAGAAGCTCAGCCCGCACTCGCCCAGCTTCTGGCTGTAGCACTTGATGTCCAGGTGGTTAGGCATGGGGCTGTCGGAAATCACCAGATCCAGGCGCTGGATGGCCAGGTCTGCCAGTAACCGCTCAAGTTTGTCTTCGCGGCAGTTGATGCGCAGCACCTCCTCCAGGTCCATGGTCGGTGCCAGCAGGCGGTAGACAATGGATTTTGGCACTACGTCAGCCACCCCCACACGGAACAGGATCTGCTCCTGCGGGCCGGCGCGCAGCATGGCCTCAAGCTCGCTGCCGATCTGAAACATCTGCTCTGCGTACACCAGGGTCTGGCGGCCGGTTTCGGTCAGTTCCAGCTGCCGGCCGGCGCGCTGGAACAGTTCCAGGCCGTAGGTTTGCTCGAACAAGGTGATCTGCCCGCTGATGGTTTGCGGTGTGAGGTTCAGCTGTTGGCTGGCGCGGGTGATGCTGCCCGTCTTGGCCACGGCCCAGAAGTAATGCAGCTGGCGATAGTTAAGCACCGTCGGTCGTTCCGATTCGTAAAAACCGAAGTATATGCCATGAAAATACGAATTTTCCTGAACTATTGCCGTCTCTAGAATGCACGGCTATCAGGCGCCATGCGCCGCCGGGTTATTTTAAGCGAGGACACCATGCTGCAATTCAAATCCATTGGCACCCCGTTGGTGCTGGCTTTGGCCCTGTTCACCCTGGCAGGCTGCGACCAGGCCGAGAAATCCGCACAGCAGATGCTCGATCAGGCGGCGCAGTCGGCCAAGCAGGCTATCGACGACACCAACAAGGCTGCCCAGCAGGCGCTGAGCGAAGCCATAGGCAGCGAAGGGCAGAAGCCCAAGGATGCCGAGAAGAAAGAAGAAACCCAGGAAATCTGACCCCAACCGCCGCTGCAGGATTTGAACAATGGAATATTTGCTGGAACTCGCCGCTAGCCCTACCGCCTGGGTTGCCCTGGCTACGCTGGTGGCCATGGAAGTTGTACTGGGCATCGACAACCTGATCTTCATCTCGATCCTGACCAACAAACTGCCGGTGGAGTACCGCTCCAAGGCGCGACGTATCGGGATCAGCATGGCCTTGGTCATGCGACTGGCCTTGCTCAGCACCGTGGCCTGGATCGTCCAGTTGACCGACCCAGTGTTCGAAGTGTTCGGCAATGCCTTCTCGTGGAAGGATGTGATCCTGATTGCCGGTGGTCTGTTCCTGCTGTGGAAGGCGACCAAGGAGATTCACGAAAACGTCGACCCGCATGGCGCCAAGGAGGAAGCCAAAGTCTCCTCCACGGTTACTCTGGGCTTTGCTGCGGCGATCTTCCAGATCCTGCTGCTGGACATCGTCTTCTCGGTCGACAGCATCATCACCGCCGTGGGCATGACCGAGCACCTGCCTATCATGATTATCGCCGTTATCACTGCTGTGATCGTGATGATGGTGGCAGCCGATCCGCTGGCCAATTTCATCAACGACAACCCGACCGTGGTCATGCTGGCGCTGGGCTTCCTCATCATGATCGGCATGACGCTGATCGCCGAAGGCTTCGGCGCCCATGTCCCCAAGGGCTATGTGTATGCGGCCATGGCGTTCTCGACGGCTATCGAGGTCCTCAACATCCTGGCCCGCCGGGCGCGTTTGAAGCGTGAGGCGGCTGAAGGTTGATGTAAAAAAGGGGCGCATTGCGCCCCCCCCCTCGCGGACAAGCCCGCTCTTACAGGTACCTCGCGTCCCACTGGCATTGCGAAATACCTGTGCAGCGGGCTTGTCCGTGAGTGGGCTTCAGAAAATCCTGAGGTTAGCTCACCCCGGCATGCCGCCGCGCCCGTGATACCGGCTGTGGCCTTGGCGGGGCCTGCGGTGGCAGGTGGTGATGGTGTGCATGACGCCGCACGATACGCAGTACACCCCACAGCATGGCGGCTGCGACGCTTAGCCACATGCCTACCAGCATGAGTATTGCCATGGTCAGGCTCATCTGTGCCTCCATCTCTACGGCAAGCGCTTGATTGGCCCGCGTTTACCTTCCAGACACTGCTTTAGTCTAGCCCTTCGCCTGTGACGTTCCATCGAACAATGGTCGATCTCTAGTGCCGATTCGCTCCAAGGCGCTGTCGGACTATACCCGCGCGGCTGTCGGACCTATGATCGGTGGCCAGAGCCGGGCGCTGCCTGCCTGGCGTTGGAACAAGCGAGTGTCCATGGAGCAACATTCCTTCAAGGCTGCCCCCCGGCGGTTACTGGCCGCCTGTCTGCTGGCTGCCACCCTGGCCGGCTGCGCCAGCGCACCGCCCGGTAACCTCAAGGGCCTGCCGCAGCGGGTCGAAATCAGCAGCGTGCCGTTCTACCGTGGCAACGCCAACCACAGCGGGGCCATGGCGCTGGCGGCAGTGCTGTCGCAGCAGGGGGCGCCTATTACGCCGGGCTTGCTGGATAAGCCGCTGAACCTGCCTCAGGGCGCCGAAACGCTGGATACCGCTATTCCCCGTGTGGCGCGGGACTACGGCAGGGTGGTGTACCCGCTGGACAAGCAACTGGACGCGCTGCTGACCCAGGTGGCAGCGGGCAACCCGGTGCTGCTGCGTTACGAGGAAGGTTCGGCCTGGTGGAGCGAGCCGCGCTATGCGGTGTTGATGGGGTATGACCGTTACAAGCAGCGGGTGCTGCTGCGCTCGGGCATGCACCGGCGGCAGATGATGGCATTCGATGACTTTGCATCGGCGTGGGCGAAGCAGGGGAGTTGGGCGGTGCTGGTGCAGCCACCTCGGCAACTGCCGGCTCAGGTTGATCGCCAGCGGTGGTTGCACGCTGCGGATGAACTGGCCAAGGCGGGGCAAGAGATTGCGGCGAAGCAGGCGGTAAATAGCCTGAACAAATAGCGCTGCCAGTGCCTGCCCCTTCGCAGGTAAGCCCGCGCCCACACGGACTGTGCAAATAGCACAAATCCTGTGGGCGCAAGCTTGCCTGAATCAGAAGCCCAGGCGATCGCGCAGGCTGTAGTACCAGGCACCGATCGCGCTGAAGGGTACGCGCAGCATCTGGCCACCCGGGAACGGGTAGTGCGGCAGGCCGGCAAAGGCGTCGAAGCGCTCTGCCTGGCCGCGCAGGGCCTCGGCCAGTACCTTGCCCGCCAGGTGGGTATAGGTCACGCCGTGGCCCGAGCAACCCTGCGAGTAGTAGATGTTGTCGCCGATCCGGCCAACCTGTGGCAGGCGCGACAGGGTCAGCAGGAAGTTACCGGTCCAGGCGTAGTCGATCTTCACGTTCTTCAGCTGCGGGAAGGCCTTGAGCATTTTCGGGCGGATGATCGCCTCGATGTTGGCCGGGTCACGCGCGCCGTACACCACGCCGCCACCGAAAATCAGGCGCTTGTCGCTGGTCAGGCGATAGTAGTCGAGCAGGTAGTTGCAATCCTCGACGCAGTAGTCCTGCGGCAGCAGGGTGCGTGCCAGTTCTTCGCCCAGTGGCTCGGTGGTGATCACCTGCGTGCCGCATGGCATGGACTTGGCGGCCAGCTCGGGTACCAGGTTGCCCAGGTAGGCGTTGCCGGCAACGATGATGAACTTGGCGCGGACCTTGCCCTGCGGGGTATGCACCACCGGGTTGGCACCACGTTCGATGCGGATGGCCGGGGTTTGCTCATAGATGATGCCACCCAGCGACTCGACCGCGGCAGCTTCGCCCAGGGCCAGGTTCAGCGGGTGGATGTGGCCGCCGCTCATGTCGAGCATGCCGCCGATGTAGCTGTCGCAGGCAACCACTTCGCGGATGCGCTTCTGGTCCATCAGCTCCAGCTGATTATGGCCAAAGCGTTCCCACAGGCGCTTTTGCGATTCCAGGTGGCCCATCTGCTTGCTGGTAAGGGCGGCGAATACGCCACCATCTTTCAGGTCGCACTGAATGTTGTACTTGGCCACGCGCTCACGAATGATGCGCCCGCCCTCGAAGGCCATGTGGCCCAGCAGTTGTGCCTGCTTGGGGCCAACGGTGCGTTCGATGACATCAATGTCGCGGCTGTAGCTGTTGACGATCTGGCCGCCGTTACGGCCCGATGCGCCAAAGCCGACCTTGGCCGCTTCGACGATGCTTACCTTGAAACCGTTCTCCAGAAGGAACAGGGCGCTGGACAGGCCGGTGTAGCCGGCACCGATGATGCACACATCGGTTTCCACCTCACCCTGCAGCGCCGGACGTGGCGGCACCGGGTTGGCCGAGGCGGCGTAGTAGGACTGGGGGTAGGGGGTGTTAGCCATGCTGCAGGAACCTCGTGTTTTATATTTTTAACGAATGTACCGATGCTATCAATAATAATAAACACCCGCTAGTCGTCTGGTGAAAATCCTTTACGGGATACCCTTCAGCCCGCCTTTATATAAAGAGTTTAAGATTCAGTAGGTTAGCGCGAAAAAAAGTGTTGACAGGGTTTTTGTAATGCGTAGAATGCGCACCACACGACAGGCACATAGCTCAGTTGGTTAGAGCACCACCTTGACATGGTGGGGGTCGTTGGTTCGAGTCCAATTGTGCCTACCAAACAAAAGCCCCGGTTTCCGGGCACTTGAAGGGCGATCCGAGAGGGTTGCCCTTTTTGCTTTTGCAAAACTTTTGCAAAATTTTTGCAAAACCACCCACCTCTATCCGGTCTCTGCGAACTTTACCGCTCGTCAGATGGCCAGGTCAGCCTTCACTTCGACGTACTGAATTCCCTTTGGTGCGTGCCCGTCTTGATACCGCTCTGTCATCTCGGCAGTGGCGTGCCCCATCAGCAACTGGACGTACTCGGTTGAAAAATTCTGCTGCTCGTACAGCCAGGCACCCAAGGCTCGGATCTCGTGGAAGGTTGGACGCTCTTCGAAATCGAGGTGGTCGTATGCTTTTGCAGCGTCCCTGGCCTTCCGGAAACTTTTGGACAGGTAGTCTGGAGTGACCGCCGTCCAATGCTCTTTCGCCTCGATCTGGTCCTGGCGACGCGCCTTCGGGCGGTAATGGATCAGGAGGGGCGAAATGATTGGCGACCGAAAGCACTCGTTCACCGTTTCGCGCAGTGCCTTGCCCATGACGATCTGCAAGTGAATCGGCGTGTCGTAGTTGTCGGTCTTGCCGGGCGATACCCTGATGGTGTTCTTCATCAGGTCGACCGCCGACTTCTTCCAAGTCACGATGTCTTCCCGGCGCTGCAGGCTGGTCAGACCCAATCGAATCGCGCGCTTCAGCCACCCGGGAGTTGTATCGGCGTCCAGGATTTTCTGTACACCTTCCAGAGTGTGGCGCTGGCGCTTCTTCTTGGCTTCCTTCTTCAGCAGGGTCATGTCGGCGGCGTTGCGTTCCACCATGCCCTTGGCGATAGCGAAGGTCAGCAGGCTGACCAGCAGGGCGCGGTGCTTCGTGTAGGCATTGTTGCTGAACTGATCCAGGTATTCCGCTGCCGCCAAAACGTCGAACTGCCCCACCAGCATGTGTCCGATGTCCGTCCGGTACCGCTTGAGCTTGTAGCCGATCTCGTCCAGCGACGAACGCGCATAGCCGCGATCGGGAAGCCATTCGGCTTCGAAGCGATCAATCAGGGCGCCGATAGTCGGTATGCGGTCGCCGGTGATGGTGGCCAACATCTCGCCGTTGTCGGTCATCAGGAACGCCAGCTTGGCGTTGGCGGCCTTTGCCAGGCGCACAGCCTCGTCATACGACTTGTTGATGCTGGTCATCTTCCCGGTGATCGGGTTCTTGTACCGCCAATACTTACCGTTGGCATACAGGTTGGGTGGAAGCGTCTTATTCTTCGGGCTGCGGGGGCGCGGTGCCATTTCAAAGTTCCAACATCTGGGCCAGGAGCGGGTCCGTGGATCCGATCACGGCGGCCTGTAGGTCGACGAAGTACATTCCGCCGCGGACCTCGCCCGCCAGCTCTCCGTCATCAATCCATTTCTTGAGCTGCTGCAAGCTCGGCTTGCCGCCTGCGTAGCGCAGCTTGCGGTACTCGCCTGCTTCCATAAGCCTCGGTAGGTTAGCGGTTATCTGAGCTATGACTTTAGCCATGGCAGAGCCTCAATCGACACTGTGATCCGACGCCTGATGCGTCAGGTTTTGGTTGTCACGCTGATCTGTCACGTCAGTCGGCCGGCGCAGATCTCGCCGCGCATTCACCTCCCGCAACACAGTGTTAACTGCCGAGCTGATCCGCGCTTTCTGAACCTCGGTGAGCTGCTCCACTGGGATGTCGGCATAGTTGCTATCCAGGTGCAGTGCATCGCATGCCGCCTGGAAGTCCGAGGCATACAGATGGCCTTCGGCGCTCTTGGCCCGCTGGCGCCAGTAGGTAGCTCGGTCATTCAGCGCGTCAATCTCCGATAGTAGGGCGAGGACATTGGCCGGGTTTGCAGCAGCGATGAAAGCGGCATTCGCGCGGCATTCGACATCTGTGTTCACCCGGCAGTTTGCGAAGGCCTCGGCGATCATCCCGCTGTTCTCATGCGCCACGTAGGCGTACGGGAGGTGGCCGTGCTCATTGACGTACTCACCCTCTGTGACCCACTGGCCAGGAGTAGCGGCCAGCGCCAGGGCTTTCAGCTTGTCTTTGTCGATGCTCATGGTCGATCCTCCCAGTCCCAGCTCAGCTTCGGATCAATCGGCGGGTGAGCCTGCAGGGTGTTCAGGTCCAGCAGCGTGAAGCGGCCATCCATCCAGCCACCGGTGTCGATGTGGTAGACGTTACCCAGCACCGCCGGGCGCCGAACCGGGGTGTGACCGACCACCACCGCCCGTATGCCGCCAACACCGTGGTGCTGCTCGTGGGTGATTCTGCTGCGCGACCACTGCACCGCCTCCTCGACATTGCGCATGCCCGGCATGCAGCCTTCGGCCCAGGACTTGAGCATCTGCCAGGTCGGGAAAGGGCAGTCGGCGTGCACTATCCCGACCAGGCCCTGGGGCGTCATGACCTCGATGATCAGCGGCAGGTCGGCCAGCAGTTCTACGTAGCAGGCCTGTTCCACGGATGATCTGGCATAGAGCCATGCACCGCCGTTGGAAAGGTGCACGTCACCTATGCGGCCCGAGGGATCAAACCGGTATGCCTCGATCGCCATCTGCTCGTGGTTTCCGCGCACGGCGTGGAACCATGGCCTGGCCAGCCAGGTGTCCACCTGGTCAGACTCGGGCCCGCGGTCGACCAGGTCACCTACCGAGAACAGCCGATCAGTGGCAGGATCAAAGCTGACCGCGTCCAGGGCGCGCTGCAGGCGGGTAAAGTGTCCGTGAATGTCGCCCACCGCGAAGTCGCGGCCGGCGGTGTTGATGGGGAAGTGCCTCAGGATGCTCACGACAGCACCCCCGTGGCCCGTGCAGCGGAGGCGACGATGAAGAAGGACACCACGAAGGCAGAGGCAGCCAGCATGGGGTGGCCGCTGTAGATCAGCGCGTAGAGCTGGAGTCCTGTGCTGGGCAAGCTGATCCACCAGTAGCGCAGAATCCGCTCGGCCACTTCACCGGTTACGGTCCCTGATGCCCAGCCGATCCAGGCCATGGCGTTGAAGGCCACAGTGACGTAGAAGGCGAAGCGGCTGAGCGGGGCACCTCCGAACAGCAGTGACAGGCTGATGACGGCGCTGATAGCGGTGGAGATCAGGGTCTGGATCATGTCCGACCTCCCGCCAGCGCCGCCAGCTCAGCCACCAGCGCCTCTGCGCGCCCGTAGAACTTCCCGGTGTCCTCGTTCACGAACCGTTCAAGGACGGTGGCTACCGCCTGCTGGTTGGCCAGGCCGCGCAGATCGGCGCTGGGCACGGCCGCGTCGGTCGATGGCTCGTGCACGAAAGCCTCCTGGCTGATCAGCAAGGTGCGCACCGGCCTGATGCCCTTGCACTTGCTCACCCAGTTGGTATCAGGCACGCACCAAGGCAGCATGTGCATGCACCAGGCAGTCGCTGCGTTCGATTTCTGGCTGCTGGTCCAGTACTCGCTAAGGCCGAACGCCTGGGTCGCGCCCCTGACTGTGTACGACCCGTCGTGACCCCATTCTGGAAGCTGCAAGAGATTGCAGCGCAGCACCTGCAGCTCCTCGATGGAAGGGATGTGCCAGCCCCAGGTGCCACGGATGTTCATGCCCAGCACCTTGCGGGCGATAGCACTGCCCTCGGCGGCCATGGCCTGGGTGTTGGCCAGGCCATCGAAACGCGACGTGGCATCCCGGATGCGTGGGCGCGGGCCTTCTTCCTGCCACCAGTGGGCTGCCACTTCGAAGTCCCGACCCGCATCGATGACTGCGTGCTCGGCGCCATCGAAGAAGAGGCGGCCGGCGAAGAAGCCGCCAGCCAGGGGCTGACCAACTGCAGGAAGGGCCGCAGGGTTAATTGCTCGGCGCTTGATCATTCTGGCAACCCTCCCGATGCAATCAGGTTTCGCGCAATCGCGACCAGGTCATCGCTCTCGATGCTCTCGGCGTGCTCGGCGTAATCCAGAACGCGCAGGGCCTCGGCCTGGGTGCGCGGCTTGATCTCCGACAGCAGCCCTTGGACGAACCAGTCCCTGGCTATCGCTTCATGCATTCCGTCGCCCCATTCGCCAGCAGCGTGCCGCAGGGCATACAGCCGATCCCAATACGCGATCTCATGCAGACAGTCGTCGAGGGTGTTCGGCATCAGGTCGGCGTGCTTGCGGAAGCGCTTGGCGACCTCGGCCTTGTCGTTGTCGATGTAGTCCTTGAAACCCTTACAGCGCTTTAGGGCCCTCTCGTAGAACTGCTCGGCGGGCGTGTCCTCGAAAATCGTCTCGCCCTCGAAGCGGGCCTGCGCCTCAGACGCAAGGGCGGCTTTCTCCAACGAACCTTTGGCCAGCCCTTCAAGGTCAGCAAAACCGAACGAGAACATCACCGCAAAGGGATTGCTCCCGCTGTTACGCTTCACATAGTCGACATACCGCTGCTCGATCTCCTTGAGCGGTGTCTTGATCTGCTTGGCTGCGTCCAGGGCGGTCGCGATCGGCCCGGCCTGGCCGGTCTTGATCACTTCACGCAGCCACAGAACTGCATCCACCTCCTTGTCGCCAGTGATGACCTTCTGCTCGGGCAGCACCTGAACTGCTGGCGCCGTCTCTGCGCTTGGCTGGATCGGGGGCAGGGTGAAGAGGGCGCGATGCGCCAGGTTATTAGTGAGCATTGGATGCCTCTCCAGATTCAGCAACGGCACGCATGTGCAGCTTGATGCCGCACGACTTGGCCAGGTCGGCCAGCTTGCCAACAGTGGTGTTCGGATCTTTCAGGGCCTCACCAAAACGGATCAGGCGTTCGCCTAGCTGGCCAAGGTCGTCTTGCAGGTGCAGGCGGGAGCCCTGGGTCATCATGTGGGTCATGGCTGCAGCTCCGGCACCACCTGCTGCTGCATGGCCTGCACACGCAGGGCGGCGTCAATCTCCTGATCCAGTTCTTCGCCGGATAACCAGTTATCGCCACGCACCACCAGCAGGTCTTCATCTGGGTCTTCGATGCGCTCGCGGTCACGCAGAAAGCGATAGCGCTTGGCGTCAGCAGCCATGCGAACGTGGTCATCAATGCTGAAGTCTGGCGCCTCATGGACGGCACCTTCGGCGACGCGGCGCTGGTGAATCTCCTCACGGTCGATAATTACACCGCGCGGGGCGTCGATCCCGAGGCGGACCTGGCAGCCGTTGACTTGGGCCACGGTTACCCGGATGTTGCCGCCGATGATGACGGCCTTGCCGATGTTGCGGCTGAGCATAAGCATGTGAATCTCCTTATTTCGGGCAAGCCGGTGGCCCGCCGCGTTTGTTGGCTTTCGCAAAAGTCAGGGTTGGATCAGGTCAGGCGTGCGGCATTACGCCACCGCGAGTGCGCACTCAGCCCGCCTGGATGCGACCCGCAATTCGACCTTGCGGCCTTGACCGCCGGCGCGACGTACGCGGGTAAATTCTTGATCATCCATAACGGCGTTTGTGATGAGAATGGCGCACATGATCATGGCAAGTCTCCTGGCGATCCCACGGCAGAGCAGTTCAGTCGGCACAGCGGACCTGCTGCTGATGCCCAGCTTGTAGAAAATACGCTCCACCGACTTCTTCACGGTTGCCGGCGAACAAGCAAGCTCTCTCGCAATTTCCTTGTTGCCAAGCCCGCAGCAAATGGCTAAGGCAGCTTTCAGCTCTTGCGCAGCAAGGATGCCAACGCTCCCTTCCATGCTTCTGAAGTTGATCACGCCGTTCATTTCTCACCTCCCTGTGTAAGTAGATGAGTCGAAATATAAGCAAATTTATATTTTGTCGCAAGCATCCCGCTTATATTTTTTATCAGCGTGTTGATTTTGCTGATCAACGGGCACAAAAAAGCCCGGAGATCCGGGCTTTTTGATTGAGCGTGCGATTGCTAGAAGAATGTTGCGCCCCAGAAAACTCTACCGATGACCCTGATTTTAAGGTCTTCGAGCTCCGCAGGCGTGTAGGTCTCATCAGGGTGCTCAGTGAGGTTGAAGCTCCTGACACGTATGCCGCCTCCTGGGAGTCGATACAGGACTTTTACCCGAATCTGCCCGTCATGATCTATCGCATAAATTTTTCCGTCGACGATCAAGGTATCCCTCATGTTCACCAGGACTGAGCTACCGTCGGCCAATACCGGAGACATTGAATTCCCAGTGACAGCCACAGCTACAGTCCTCTCGGGGCCAACAGCCTGCCTACTCAGCACCTCGTCGCTAACCATAAGATAGGCTGACACACTGATCTCGACTGTGGTTTTTCCTGGCCGCAGCGGGTCGTCCATCTCTATTAGGTATGGGATAGGATTTGCTTTATAGGCGTCTGATGGTGCGATTGTGCTCGCTTTGCGCAATGACTCGACTCGCTCTCGAATCTCGAGATTGAGTCGGGAATCTTCCTCGTGTTCACCTTGCCAAATTTCGTCTAAAGCAGCGCGGGTCAGAAGATTCGGATCTTCTGGCTTGAGCATTTCACCCTCGCCTGAAGCCAACCATACGCTATTCACAGAGCACGCTTGTGCGATCTGTACGAGGTAGGTGGAGCGCAGCGTTTTGCCGGACTCCAACTGGCTTATCGCGGTCTGGGCAATCCCAACCAGCTCCGCAAGCTCCGATTGAGTTAGCCCGGCCCGCTTGCGGGCCATTTTTATGCGTTCAGATAGATTCATCCATCAATCCTAAAAGGCTGCTTATGGGGTTGCAAAGAAGCCTGCTTCTGATCATGATATAAATTGACTTATCAAGGGCACTGGGTATGGCACCGTCGATCATCGCACTGATAAAGCACTTCGGTACGCAAGCGCGTACCGCTAAAGCTATGGGCGTATCCCAGGCCACGATCTCTTACTGGTTGTCAGGCTCCGTGAAAATCAGCGCTGAAAAAGCATTTCTCGCGGAGATCGCTACCGGTGGCGTTGTGAGTGCCGCGTCCCTCTGCCCTCTGATTGCTCAAGTCGAAGCTCGGCACAAGGTAGGTGAATCATCTGTCAAAAATGCCGCCAGCGCATCTGGGTCTAGTGGCTCTGTATGCCTATCCAGTATCGCGAGTAGTGCTGTATGAATTCCCGGCTGGGTTTACCACCTTACGTAAACCAGATGGCTAGCAGACCATTGAGCACTATCGCCAAAGCACAATTCAATTCCGGGGCAGTGAGTAACGCGCACGAGTTGAGTGGCATCGCTAGGCGGTTTTGTGGATTCTCGTTGCAAGCAGGCCCTGTTCAGGGCCTTCCAATGGTGGTTAGTCACCGCTTGAATGACCCGAAACCTGTTACGAGCGCATGTTGCGCTATCAAAGGAGCGTGATATGCGCGCACAAGCATCTATTCGCCAAGCCCGTCCAGGGTAGGCCAGGACCCTCTCAAGGGAGAGGGTTGCATATTTTGTGTTCAGTGGATGATGGGGCTTCCCCAAATCTCGGGCACAAAAAACCCGCCGTAGGAAGCGGGTTCTTTAACCGACCTCTGCCAGGAGGTCTTCGGTACACATCGCTATGCAAATAGGAGATGCGCTATGTCGCACCCGAAATTTACCACCACGCCATCACCGGCGCAATCTACCAAGACTACAGAGATTTCATTTTTTGAAACGCCTATCGACAACCGAGGGCTGTATTTGCTCAAGGTTGAGGCCGGTGTAAACGTCGAAGACGCCTTGCAAACCGCCAAGGTTCTCTCGTCAGGTGCTGCGCAGCTTTGTCAGCACGTCCACGACTCGCTGAACTACGGAGAGTCGGTGTATTGCGATGCCCTGGAAGCACTGAAGTTCTTGAACGAGACCGTTTCGACGCTCGTTTGGAGCGTTCAGCGTGGACTCCCGGCTCATGACGCGGGAGAGCAGCTATGAGCAATACACCAATGACGCTAGCTCATGAGTTCAACACCCAAGGCCTTCACTCTGTATTCGAAGCCGTTGGCGGCATTCCGGTCCATGAGTCCTTGGACGCTGCAACTGACCGCTTGGAGGCGGTAGTTGCTGGCCTGCGCGAGCTGATGCAGGAGCCGGCAGTTACGCAGCTCGCCACGCTGACCTTCTACGCAGCCGAGGCGGCGCTGGCGCTCGTTTATGCATCGCACGCTGGCGTCGATCCCAGTCAGGGAGGTGCCGCATGAGCATGGACCAACTAGAAACCATCGCTCAGGACGCCACCTTTCAGGTCCAGTGTGCCATGTGCCAGATCGACTGGCTGCGCGGGGTACTGCATGTGCTGGAAGATCGCCTCAAGAACGCCGGCGACAAGCACGGCGCAAACGTCGCGAACCTGGCCATCTATAACGCTGATGACTGGCATAACGCTCTGGACGACCAACGGGAGACCTTGGAGAAGCGCATCGAGTCGGCACGTTCCGCGCCACGAAATGCCGTCGAGCCAGTTCGTGGCGCCACCAATTCTGAGCGCTTGCCGTTGGCTGACTTTGCACGCGGACGGCAGCATGAGGCGGCCAGGGATCTCGGCGTTCAACAAGCGGCGATCAGCAAGGCAATCCGCGTTGGGCGGGCTGTTTTCGTAACGCGCATGGCTGACGGCTCGTACAGCGCGACTGAAGAGAAGCCGTTTCCCTCCCCGCGATTCGGAGATACTGCATGAGCTTGGTAATCATCAAGGACGGCGATGCCGTTACGCCGACCACTGCTATCGCTGCAGGGACCGAGAACGAGCATGCCAGCGTTATCGCTCTTGTGCGCAAGTATCACGACGATCTGTACGAGTTCGGAAGGGTGCGATTCGAGGTAGACCCCTTCGAAACAGCTGGTGGTGTTCAGACGCGAGAGATTGTTCTGCTGACCGAGCCGCAGGCCACGCTGCTGCTCACCTACATGCGCAACACTGAGATTGTCCGGGCCTTCAAGAAAAAGTTGGTTCGTGAGTTCTGGGAGCTTGTGCAGGAGCGCAACCGGGCCAGGTCATCCATGCCGGAGAACTACATCGAGGCGCTGGAGCACCTGCTGGCCTCGAAGCGCTCAGAGCAGCTGGCGCTCGAGCAGCGTGACCATGCGATCGCCACCAAGGCCGAGATCGGCAGCCGGCGTGAAGCCACGGCTATGGCCACCGCTTCCGCAGCGGTCCGCAAGGTCATGCACCTGGAAAACGAGCTGGGACGAGGCTGCCAGCACGCCACCGTGACGGCGGTGGAGAGGGCCGCCCACCGGAGCTTCGGTAGCCAGGGTTTCCGCCCGCTGAAGAACTGGTGTGACAGCCATGGGGTGTCCGCCCCGAAAGTCCAAGACCCTCGATTCGGCTGGGTTCGCTCCTGGCCTGCTGCCGCCTGGGCAGCCGTCTACCAAATTGACCTAGCCGAGCTGTTCGGCGCCGTGGGAGAGCCCGCATGACCAACGTATTGAATTTCCCGGCGCCGGCTGAGACTGAAGTGATCAGCGAAGAAGCCTTTCGCAAGTACACCGACGCGGCGCTACTGCTGAAGTGCTTCGAGGTCGTCAAGGACACGCTTGACGTGATCAACGAGCCCGAGTACTCCATCGAGAAGGAAGATGACACTCACATCGACCTGATCCGGGCCTTCTACGCGCTCAAGGTGCTGTTCGACCGCAAGACAGGTAGTGACGCAGCCGTCGCGGCACAGGAGCACTGGGAGGCTAAGAGGCGGCACTTACTGGAGGGCGCGCCGTACCCGGATCAGTTGATACCGGTCGCAAGTGCCTTCATCGAACCAACCCCGCCCGAAGGGTACAGCCACCTGAGCGACCTAGAGCTGGCCTGCGCAGCCTACAACGCCAGCGACAAGGTTCGGTTGGGTACCAACGCGACCCTGTCAGTTGACAACGCGCAGATCAAAGCGACCGTAGGGGTGGAGGCAATCAACGCCACCACTGCCCTCGGCATCCTTGTACGCCGCCTCGCGGGAGGATCGCTGACCGATCTGGGCCAGCACATCCTCGGGACTACTGGCACCGGATCGGAGACTCTCCAATGACCCCGATCTCAAAGCCCGCCCAGGTGCACCAGCAGCGCTCTGGCGCGTCAATCATCACCGGCCCATGGCCTACCTACAGCCAGTTCAAGGGCTTTCCAGAGCGAGAGCGGTGGGCGCTGTACGAACTGGCCAAGGCTGGGCGCCAGGCCATGGAAGACAACGGCTTCGAGATGGCCGAGAGCTACGACGCCTTCGTGCGCCGTGTCACAGAGGAGCTTGATCTGTGAGCATCATTCGCGCGCCTCGCCCCGAGGCGAATTTCTACATGCTGAATAAGGCAATCAGCGAGGACGCCCGGCTTAGCTGGGCTGCCCGCGGGCTGCTGGTCTTCCTCCTGGGCAAGCCTGACCACTGGGAGATCTCCGTGGCACATCTGCGTGGTGAGACTTCGAACTCAGCCAAGCCAACTGGTCGGGACGGTGTCTACGGCTTGCTCCAAGAGCTGATCAACGCAGGGTACGTGGCTCGTCGGCAAGATCGCGACGAGGCCGGTGTGCTGGGTGAGATCAACTACATCGTATCTGAAACACCGCTTCCGGATTCGCCGTATCCGGCAACACCGTATCCGGCTCAGCCGTATCCGGCAAATCCGACACTAGTAAGTATTGAAGGTAAGCAAGGACTGAAAAAACCAGCAAGGACTGAAAAACCCTCGTGCAACTCGGGGGAGTCGCTTGTTGAGTTTGAACGGTTCTGGAAGCTGTACCCGCGCAAGGTTGGGAAGGACAAGGCCGTGAAGGCCTGGGCGAAGCTCAAGGTGGACGCCTCCCTGTTCGCCCGCATCGGTACCGCTCTGGCTGCCTGGAGCAATTCTCACGACTGGACCAAGGACGGTGGCCAGTACATCCCGCACGCAGCCACCTGGCTGAACGGAAAACGGTGGGAAGACGAATTGCCTGCAGCCGCTGGTGCAAATGCAAAGCCCCAGGCAAGCGCGGTGCTGCAAGTACCTGCCCACCACCAGGAGATGTACCCTGATGACTTCATCTAAATTCAGCCCGGCCCCTGGCGAGCGCACCGCCAGCATTGCTAAATGCGAAGTGCCTGGTCACGGCCAGTACGAAGCGAAGCAGGTCGAGCAGTTTGATGGCGGATGGAAGGCAACTGATTGCCCTCGCTGCCGCTGGGAGGCACTGAATCTCCAGTGCGAAGACAGCGTACGAGACGCTGCGTACGCCAGCAAGGAAGCCGACGAGCTCAATCGCGACCTGTTCGCCACTGGCATCACGCCGCGGTTTCGTGGGTGCACGTTCGACAGCTTCATCACCAATGCCGAATCTGCCAAGGTTCGCGCCCTGTCTACTTGCCGGCGCTATGCCGAGGAGTTTGAGGAGCACTACCGAGCTGGCCGTGCCCTGACGCTGCTGGGTGAGGTCGGGAACGGCAAAACCCACCTAGCATGCGCCATCCTTCAGCACGTCGTGCGGGAATACGCAGCCAAGGGCCTGATTGTCACAGCCGAGGCGATCATGCAGGCCGTGACAGACAGCTTCCGCAGCAACGCCGGGCCCTCGAAGTCCGACCTGTTGTCCGAACTGGCTGCAGTCGACCTGCTGGTAATCGACGAGGTGGGCATGCACACGCCGCGTCCAGGCAAGGACTTCATGCCCAGTCTGCTGCATGAGGTGATCGACCGACGTTATCAGCTTGTTCGACCGACGATCCTGATCAGCAACCAGGACCGTGAGCAACTGCCGGCCTTCATCGGGCCGCGGGCCATGGACCGCCTGCGCGAGAACGGCGGCCTACTGGCTCCCTTCACATGGTCGTCAGCGCGTGTTGGAGGGGTTGCATGATCAACCAAGATTATGTGGCTTGCACAAAGGATGTGTCACGGTTGCACAGCCCTGAGTCGGAGCACGCCCTGATCGGCGCCATGATCCACCAGCCAGCGCTCATTGACGACGTGAAGCTTGAGGTCGGGGATTTCTACCAGGCCGACTGCGCGGAGCTGTTTGAGCTGCTGCTGGCGCTCAAAGCGAAGGGCCGGCAGATCGACGTGGTAACTCTGTCCGACGCCCGCCCGGCCTTGGCAGACGGTCGTGGCACGTTGGCAGTGGCTGCTCACATCGCTCACAACACGCCAAGCGTGGCGAACTTCACCGAGTACGCCAGGATCGTGAAGCAGCGCTCAGTTGCCCGTCGGGTGATAGCCGCCGCCCACATCATGTCGGAGCGGTTGAAGGATGGCGAGCCACTGGACGAGGTTCTGGCGCAGGGTCAGCAGGCCTGGATCGCGCTTGAGGCAGAGGGCCTGGATTCCCGCAAGCGGTACCGATTCGTGGGCGAGATCCTGCCCGAAGCAATCGACGGGGTTGACCGGAGGTTCAACCGCGAGGTGGTGCTCGGGTTCGACACCGGGCTGCCATCCCTCGACAAGTTCATCCCAGGCATCTGCCCAGGGCACATGGTCGTCATTGCTGGCGCCCCAGGGAGCGGCAAGACCACCCTGGGTTTGGGGATCGCTGAGCGTGTTGCCCTGGTGGCCAAGTCCACGTCCTTGGTGTTCAGCCTTGAGATGACGGATGTGGAGCTTACCAACCGCTCTCTGGCATCAGTGGGCAGCGTGCAGCTCAAGCACATCACCGAGGGCCATTCGATGGCTGACAGCGATTGGCCTGGCCTGACGGCCGCGGTCAACCGGCTCAATGGTGCACCCCTGATCTTCTGCGATGACGCTTCTCTGACGATGCGGGACATCCGGCAGATCTGCCGGACGGTTAAGCGCGAGCACGGTCTGGGCTCCGTGACGCTGGATTACATCGGTCTGGTCAACGGCGAGAGTAAGTCGGCTAGCCGGTACGAGCAGGTCACCGATATCAGCAAGTCGATCAAGCGGCTGGCCAAGGAGCTGGGCGTGCCCGTGATGGTGCTGGCGCAGTTGAACCGCGGCCCCAACAACCGCGCCAACAAGCGACCCACTAAGAGCGACCTGCGTGACTCAGGCCAGATCGAGGCCGACGCCGACGTGGTGGTGCTGGTTCACCGAGACAGCGATTCCGAGGAGGGGCAGTCGGGCGTCACTGAACTGATCGTGGACAAGAATCGTCATGGTGAAACCGGCATCTGCCGGGTGCAGCACCAGGGTGCTTATCACCGGTTCGTCGAGCTAGTCGGGTACCAGCCAAGCAACGAAGAAGTCGAAATGGGCAGGACATTTGCCGGCCGCCACCGCACCAAAGGAGCTCAGTATGAAACTTTTTGACCTGTGGCCAGGCCACAAACCACCCGCTCGCACTCCGACCCGACCCGTCGTATCGGTCACCGTGACCAAGCGCGCTGGCGCCGAGCAGTCTGTTGCCACTGGCAATGCCCCGAAACCCGCAGAAGCGCACCCACGCCTTGTGGGGCCCCGCGAGCTGCCCGAAACCCTTGAGGCCTGCGAGGCCCTGCACGAGCAACTGGTGAGTGACGCAATCCGCCTGGAGCTGGCGCTGAGCCAGGCACAAGAAGGCGCTATTCAGGGGCGCCCATATGACCGCAGCTGGTACAACCGGGCAAAGGCTGCCCTCAAGCACATCAACCATGACCGAACCCGGCTGCTGTACCGATGCGGCCAGTTGCGCAAGGAGGCCAAGGCGCACACCCAGCAGCGCATGGACCGGGTCATCCTCGACGTTATCAAGGAGGCAATGCCGGCTGACCAATTCCTGGGCTTTGTTCGAATTGCTGAGGCCCGCATGGCATCGCAGGTGGCGAAATGAATCCGCTCAAGTTGATTGCTCGGGTGCTGGCGCCTTTACATGAGCAGGCAGGGTATCAGCCCGTTGTCGCCGAAGGGGCTGCCATGCTCCCGCCAGGGACGCAGATGGTCAAGGTGAAGCAATACCCTGAAGCAGAACGCATTGCGGCCTCGCTGCGCGAATACCCAGGCGACTGGGGCTGGGTGACCAAGGGCCACACGCTCCGGCACTTACCGACCGGGTTTGTTTTGTGGGTCGCCAACGATGAGTGGGGACTGGGGGAGCGCGCCAATGGCGGCACCACCAAGTTTTGCGTGGAGGAACAGGCGGTCATCTGGCCGGCCGTTGAGGTCTGGCTGGCATCGCACAAGGTCGGGTTCACCGGCCGCCTGCCCAAGGTCAAGCTTAGTTCTAGCAACGGCACTTGGTGGTGTGTGAGCGAAGGGCACCCATGGGCCGGCGCTGGGCGATCGCCTGCTGAGGCCTACCGGTCCTGGTCTCGGGCTGTATCAGTTGAGACCCGGGCTGATCAGCGCCCTGGTGAAAAACTGCACGTATGGAGTGCCGCATGATGAGCAACGTAACTGCGGCCCTGCCGCGCAAGAGCCTGACCGCCGTGGAATGCAAGTTCCTCAAGGTGGGCAATCGCATGCTGCTGGAGCAGAACAATGGCCGAATCGCTTCGGCCGCCCTGATGGACATCGTGGCTGACTGGCACGCCGCGCGCGCCAATGTGGGCTTCGAGCAGTTCGCCAAGGGCTGGATCACCGAAGGCAACGCCAAGAACAAACACGCCGACAAGCTGCTGCGCGAGCTGTTTGGCCTGGACACCGACCCAACGCCCCGGAGGGCTGCATGAAGAAACGCACCTACATGGACAAGCCGTTGGGCGATACCGAATGGCTGCTGGAGCAATGGGGCAGCTGGCGAATGGATGGGATGGGGGTGCCCCGCTATGTCTCCCCATCGATAACCGCAGCGACAGCTGGTGGTGGGACCGAGTACAGCCTGACCGATGACACTGCCCTGGTGATCGACTCTGCGGTGGCCAAGCTCACCCAGCGCAATCAGCAAATGGGTGACTTCGTTTGGCTGTACTTCGGATCGAAGTGGACCATGGTGCGGATTGGCGAGGCATCCAGGATGTCTGAACGATCAGCCCGCGAGATCGTCAAGCAGGGCGTGGCTTGGGTTGATTCGTTCTTGGAACAATTTCGCGAAGCTGCGTAAAAAGTTCTTTCCGGACGGATAAACACCTGTTTTCATAGCAGCGTGTCCAGCTTGCAACGTCACGCGACACAGAAGAACCCCGGCCATTGCGTCGGGGTTTTTTATGGAATGCTGTCCAGCTATCCTGTGGTCGATTTCACGACCAATGGATGGATTCAAGGTGATTAAGAACAACTCATTACTGCTTGCTATTCTCGAATGTTGCACTGCTGGGCGGCCAAGTGACTGGAGCCTTGAGCTGACCGTAGGCGCTTTCGAGGCAACGTTTGTCCGCCAGGGCAAGAGTGACTGGACTAGAAATCTCATCACTGGCCATCTTTATTTGCTGGTGGACGGCGGGTTCATCAAAACGAAGGACACTAGCGTAGGGATTGCGGTTACTCGCGTCACTTTTGCAGGTTACGAGTTTTATGATCGCCTTTTGCAGGACGAGGCCTTGCGAGATAACCAGTTTTTGAAGTGAAAGCTGATTGTGAACCCAGCCAAAGAGCTGGGTTTTTTATTTATGCGGATGACGCGCCCAGGCAGCTGGGCTAAGTCGGTAGTGGCGTCGATCAAAGCCGTGCGCTCCCTGATCGGCTACGCGATGAGAGTCTGGGGTATGTGACCCAGCGATCCAGACCACCAAGCCGGGAAGCACCGGCCCTCCGCACCCATTCCAAGGGCTCGCCAAAACGGCGGGCCTTTCTTTTTTGCTCCCCGCAAGGGAGGAACCCGGATGTCCAACATGCCAGACAAACCAGACACCTGGGCGGTTGCCCTCGCATGGTTGAGCCAGCATTCGCCCCTGCTATACGCGGCCGGTCTGTCCTGCGCCATGGCTGTCCTGCGCATCACCTATGGTGGTGGCACTCGCCGGCAGATGCTGGTGGAGGGCGCCATCTGTGGCGGCCTGACCCTCACAATCATCAGCGGCTTCGAGTTCTTCGGCCTGCCACAGAGCATGGCTGCCTTTGTTGGTGGGTGGGTTGGCCTCCTTGGGGTGGAGAAGGTTCGTGCGATTGCTGATCGCGTTACCGACTTCAAGCTGCCCAGCCGTAAGCCTGAGTAGCTCGCGCCACGAAATCGACATGCGCCGTTTTGTGGCGCGAGGAAACAGCATGGAAACGAAACCTCTGATTCTTGGCCAAGAGCTTGGCCAGACCGTCTGCCAGGTGCTCGGGCTGGACCCATCGAAAGTCACATCCATCACCATTCGCATGGAACCCAACACCGCCGCTTGCGTGGAGGTGGTCAACACCATCAGTCAGGCCGAAGGCGAGAATATCGCAGGCGCCTTGGAGGTCTACGGACTGACCCGGCGTGGCATGTGATGGCCTGCAGCGGATGCGCCGCCCGGCGTGAGCGAATGATGAAGTGGACGAAGGTGGCATATGAACGAGCGCGCAGTCTCCTTGCTGCAGCAGATGCTGGACGAGCAGAAGAAGCAGACCGGCCTGCTCGAGCAGATCGCAACCCAGAACCTCGCCCTGATCGAAGCGCTGGCTGATGACCAAGGTACTGATCTGGACGACGAGGCACGCACCTACCTGGACGGCACGCCATGCCTATAAGGCCGGGCACGCACAAGCCTCATGCGCCGACTACGGCCAGGCACAAGCCACCAGAGACGCGACAAACCAGCACCGAGCGCGGCTACGGGTACAGGTGGCAGCAGGCCCGAGCAGGCTACCTGCGCAAGCATCCGCTCTGCGTTCATTGCCAGCGAGAGGGAAGGGTAGAGCCAGCCACTGAGCTGGATCACGTCACCCCTCACCGAGGCGACAAGGATCTGTTCTGGTCCAGAGCGAACTGGCAAGGCCTGTGCCGGATGCACCACTCACGCAAGACGGCGGCAGAGGACGGCGGCTTCGGTAACGCCCGCCGCAGCTGATCCCGAGCGCGCACGCATGGCTCAAAAAAATGACCAAAAACGACGAAATGAGAAGGTTTCTCACTGCACAGGCGGGGGGAGGGAAAAAGTCTGGGGACTTTTGCTTCTAGACCGCGCCCGGAACCATTCTTTCGCGCCGTCAAAATTAGCATTTGAAAATTGAAGGTTGAAAAATGACCCGAGGACGGAAGCCAACGGCGCCCAACCTCAAGGTTCTGGCCGGTACCACTCGCCCGGATCGCGAGGAG
>NZ_JBTRAR010000039.1:0-18010 GCF_054611535.1 Pseudomonas sp. VEM90
TTTTCAACCGCTTTCGATCATTTGATCGTAGCCCTTACAGCACCTTCAGAATTGTCTAACTCATTGAATTTCAAGGAGTTTGTCGTTCCGTTGTCGCTGGAAGTGGGGCGCATTATAAGGGGATTCGAGAGGGCGTCAACCTTTAATTTCAAGAAAGTGAAATATAAGGTGAAAAGACCGTATCGGGGCTGCCAAGTGTTCGCCACAACAGTTTCAGCGCCTGTGAGACCGAGCGCCGCGCGGGCGGCGCTCGATCTCACAGGCGCTGCAGGGGTTATGGCAGACACATCTCACCGCCAAAACCACCTCAAGACATACCCCCCTACAACAACAACAACAACAACAACAACAACAACCAAACCCCAAAAACAAAACGGGGAGGCCTACCGGCCTCCCCGCTTCTATATAGCTACACCACCAGCCAATCACTCAGCCTTGAGGGTAACCCGGCCAAACGACTTCTTACCCGCCTGGCATACATGAGTAGCGCCAAGGACAAACATGAAGTCCTTGTCGACCACGGCACCATCAACCTTCACCGCGCCGCCACTAAGCAAATCACGAGCCTGTGCCGAGTTCTTCACCAACCCGGCCCGGTTCAGCACGGCAGCGATCGGCAGGTCCTCTGTCGCAGCCACTTCGATCTCCGGCAAGTCCTCCGGCAGCTCGCCTTCCTTCATACGGTTACCGGCAGCACGGTGAGCACTGGCCGCAGCCTCCTCACCATGGAAGCGCGCCACAATTTCTTCCGCCAACTTGATCTTGATGTCACGCGGGTTGGCGCCGTTGGCGACGTCGGTACGGAACTGCTCGATTTCTTCCATCGAACGGAAGCTCAGCAGCTCGAAGTAACGCCACATCAGGGTATCCGGGATAGACACAAGCTTGCTGTACATCACCCCCGGCGCTTCCTGGATGCCGACATAGTTACCCAGCGACTTGGACATCTTCTTCACGCCGTCGAGCCCTTCGAGCAGTGGCATGGTCACGATGTTCTGCGCTTCCTGACCATAGGCGCGCTGCAGCTCGCGCCCCATCAGCAGGTTGAACTTCTGATCGGTACCACCCAGCTCTACATCCGCCTTCAGCGCCACCGAGTCGTAGCCTTGCACCAGCGGGTAGAGGAACTCGTGGATGGCAATCGGCTGATTGGTGGTGTAGCGCTTGTCGAAGTCATCACGCTCCAGCATGCGCGCCACAGTGTACTGCGACGCCAGGCGAATGAAGTCGGCGGGGGTCAGCTTGTCCATCCAGGTGGAGTTGAACGCGACTTCGGTCTTGGCAGGATCGAGGATCTTGAACACCTGCTGCTTGTAAGTCTCGGCGTTATCCAGCACCTGCTCACGCGTCAGCGGCGGGCGGGTGGCACTTTTGCCACTGGGGTCGCCGATCATGCCGGTGAAATCACCGATAAGGAAGATGACCTGATGACCCAGCTCCTGGAACTGACGCAGCTTGTTGATCAGCACCGTGTGACCAAGGTGCAGGTCAGGTGCAGTCGGGTCGAAGCCAGCCTTGATGCGCAGAGGCTGGCCGCGCTTGAGCTTCTCCACCAGTTCCGACTCGACCAGTACTTCTTCCGCACCGCGCTTGATAAGCGCCAGCTGCTCTTCAACCGACTTCATAGACAAACCCGCAAGGCTCAGATTCAGGGGGAGCCAACCATACAAGATCGGCTGTCAAATACAAGTTTCGCAAAGGAATGTGACCCGGGGACAGGCTTGCGGCGTCTACGCGCCCTTGCGTGAAAATGGATTTGGTTATATTTTATACAGTTATTTCATCTTCATCATGTCATTCATCTTTTCCATTTCACTTTTTCAAAGTCACCTTGCCTATGACCAACGAACCGCCTAAAGCGCCCCCGCTTTATCCGAAAAGCCATCTGTTGGCCGCCAGCGGCATTGCCGCCCTGCTCAGCTTGGCTCTACTGGTATTTCCATCCAGCGAAGTGGAAGCCAAGAAAACCACCCTCAACCTCGAGCTGGAAAGCCCTGCCGAGCAGTTGAAAGACGAGACCCGTGCTGCGCCACTGGTGCAGGCAGAACGCGGGCAAACCTCGCCTTTCGTCCAGATCGAAGACGCAGCCCCCGAGACTCAGAAGGCCGAACAGAAAGCCCCGGCCGCCGAAGCTACCAAAGAACCAGGCCACCGCGAGATCACCGTGGCCCGTGGCGATACACTGTCAACCCTGTTCGCCAAGGTTGGCCTGCCGGCCAATGCAGTGCATGACCTGCTGGCAAGTAACAAGCAGGCCAAGCAATTCAGCCAGCTCAAGCACGGCCAAGTGCTGCAGTTCGAACTCGACAAGGATGGCCAACTGGTCAGCCTGCACAGCAAGGTCAGTAACCTCGAAACCATTCACCTGACCAAGACCGCCAAGGGCTACACCTTCAATCGTGAAATCAGCAAACCAGTGGTGCGTACCGCCTATGCCCGCGGTGTGATCAAGAGTTCGCTGTCGGCATCGGCCCAGCGCGCAGGCCTGCCCCACAGCATGACCATGAGCCTGGCCCGCGTGCTGGGTTACGACATCGACTTCGCTCAGGATATTCGCCCGGGCGACGAATTCGACGTGGTCTATGAGCAGAAAGTGATAGACGGCAAGGTTGTCGGTACCGGCAATATCCTGTCCGCCCGCTTCACCAACCGCGGCAAGACCTATACCGCCGTGCGCTATACCAACAAGCAGGGCAACACTAGCTACTACACCGCCGACGGCAACAGCCTGCGCAAGGCCTTCATCCGTACCCCGGTCGACTTCGCCCGCATCAGCTCGCGCTTTTCCGCCGGCCGCAAGCACCCGATCCTGAACAAGATCCGCGCCCACAAGGGCGTCGACTACGCAGCTCCCCGCGGCACACCGATCAAGGCAGCTGGTGACGGCCGTATCGAACTGGCCGGTCGCCGAGGCGGCTACGGCAATACCGTGATTATCCAGCACGGTAACCGTTACAAGACGCTGTATGGCCATATGCAAGGCTTCGCCAAGGGCATCAAGACCGGCAGCACGGTCAAGCAGGGCCAGATCATTGGCTATATTGGCACCACTGGCCTGTCTACCGGCCCACACCTGCACTACGAGTTTCAGGTCAACGGCGTGCACGTCGATCCGCTGAGTCAGAAAGTGCCGATGGCCGACCCGATCGCCAGAAACGAGCGCCAGCGCTTCTTGCAGCAGAGCCAACCACTGATTGCCCGTATGGACCAGGAAAAGGCAACTCTGCTCGCAGCGAACAAGCGCTAAGCCATGGCGCTCTATCTGGGGGTGATGTCCGGCACCAGCCTTGATGGCCTGGACATTGCCCTGATCGAACAAGGCGAGCAGCTTGAGCTGCTCGCCACCCATTACCTGCCAATGCCCAACGACTTGCGTCAGGAGCTGCTTGCCCTGTGCAGCAGCGGCCCTGACGAGATCGCACGTGCGGCGCTGGCAGAAAACCGCTGGGCTAGCCTGGCAGGCGAAGGTATCCACCAATTGCTGGCTCGCCAAGGCCTGAAGGCGGAAGCCATCCGCGCCATTGGCAGCCACGGCCAGACCATCCGCCACGAGCCGGCACGTGGTTTTACCGTGCAGATCGGCAACCCGGCGCTGCTCGCCGAGCTTACTGGCATCAGTGTGGTCGCCGACTTCCGCCGCCGCGATGTGGCAGCCGGCGGCCAAGGCGCGCCGCTGGTGCCTGCCTTCCACGAAACCCTGTTCAGCCACCTTGGCCAGCGACTGGCAATCCTGAACGTGGGCGGCTTCAGCAACCTGAGCCTGATCGAACACGATAAACCGGTCCACGGCTTCGACTGTGGCCCGGGTAATGTGCTGCTGGACGCCTGGATCGAGCGAAAACTTGGCCAGGCCTACGATACCGATGGTGCCTGGGCTGCCTCAGGGGTTGTGCAAGCCAGCTTGCTCAACGCGTTGCTCAGCGACCCGTTCTTCGCCGACAGCGGCCCGAAGAGCACCGGCCGCGAGGTATTCAACCTGCCTTGGCTGGATGCTCACCTGGCCCGCCTACCCGTTTACCGCGACGAAGACGTACAGGCAACACTGCTGGAGCTGACCGCTCGCAGCATCATCGAGTCGTTGAGCAACGCCCAGCAAGCCACCGAAGCGCTTCTTGTATGTGGTGGTGGCGCACGTAACGGTGCGCTGATGGCCCGCCTCGGTCAGTTGTTACCCGAAGCCCATGTCGCCAGCACTGACGCCCATGGTGTGGACCCGGATTGGGTCGAGGCCATGGCCTTTGCCTGGCTGGCCCATTGCTGCCTGGAAGGCATCGCTGCCAACCGCCCCACCGTTACTGCCGCCAAAGGGTTGCGCATACTGGGCGCGATCTACCCGGCATGACCGCTTCGCCAGAAAGCAAAACGCCGCGCAATTGCGCGGCGTTTTGCTTTCTGGCGAAGTCTCAGATCGAGAACGACGAGCCGCAACCACAGGTGGTGGCGGCATTCGGATTCTTGATAACGAAACGCGAACCTTCCAGGCCTTCCTGGTAGTCCACTTCGGCGCCGGCCAGGTACTGGAAGCTCATCGGGTCGACCACCAGGGAAACGCCCTCGCGCTCGACGATGGTGTCATCTTCGGCCACATCTTCATCAAACGTAAAGCCATACTGGAAGCCCGAGCAACCACCACCGGTCACGAACACCCGCAGTTTCAGACGTTCATTGCCTTCCTCATTGACCAGGTTTTTCACCTTCTGGGCTGCCCCATGGGTGAACTCCAGGCCGGTAGGGGTGAAGGTTTCGACACTCATGTTGATTCTCCCGGCGCGGTAGCCGCCATAAAACTCGATGACGCGCATTATCCGCTTTCCCGAGAAAATCGGTCAAGAATTGTGCGGCTTTAGTCGCGACATACAAAAAGGCCCGCACGACGCGGGCCTTTTCGAACGCTGGCTGCTTACGGCAGCAAGCCGGCATGGGCCAGGCCCATGCGCTCATCCAGGCCGAACAGAATGTTGAGGTTCTGTACCGCCTGGCCGGAGGCGCCCTTGACCAGGTTGTCGATCACCGACAGCACCACCACCAGGTCACCACCCTGCGGACGATGAACCGCAATGCGACAAACGTTGGCGCCGCGCACGCTGCGGGTTTCCGGATGGCTGCCAGCTGGCATCACGTCGACGAACGGTTCGTCGGCGTAGCGCTTCTCGTACAGCGCCTGCAGGTCGACCGAGGTATCGACCACATTCGCGTACAGGGTGGCATGGATGCCGCGGATCATCGGCGTCAGATGCGGCACGAAAGTCAGCCCGATGTCCTTGCCCGCGGCCAGGCGCAAGCCTTGGCTGATCTCCGGCAGGTGGCGATGGCCCTTTACCGCGTATGCCTTCATGCTTTCGCCGGCTTCGCAGAACAGCGAGCCCACTGCCGCACCACGGCCTGCACCGCTGACGCCCGACTTGCAGTCGGCGATCAGGCGCGACGGGTCAGCCAGCCCTGCTTCCAGCAGCGGCAGGAAGCCCAGCTGGGTGGCGGTCGGATAGCAACCCGGCACAGCGATCAGGCGAGCCTGGCGGATCTTCTCGCGGTTGACTTCAGGCAGGCCATACACAGCGTCCTTGAGCAACTCTGGCGCGCCATGGGGCTGACCGTACCACTTGCCCCACTCGGCCGCATCCTGCAGGCGGAAGTCGGCCGACAGGTCGATCACCTTGGTGCCGGCCACCAGCAACTCACCAGCCAGGGCGTGGGCAACACCATGCGGCGTGGCGAAGAACACCACATCGCAGGCAGCCAAAGCCTTGCTGTCCGGTACGCTGAACGCCAGCCCGTCATAGTGGCCGCGCAGGTTCGGGTACATGTCCGCCACCGCCACGCCCGCCTCGGAGCGCGAAGTGATGACCGCCACTTCGGCCTGTGGATGCTGTGCCAGCAGACGCAACAGTTCGACGCCGGTGTAACCCGTGCCGCCGACGATACCGACCTTGATCATAACGCTTGCCCCTTATCAACGAGCCGTCTGGAAAGCGCACGATAATAGGGGCGCGGGGCGCCTGTAACAACTCTTCGGGTGACCCTTCGGGCGCTTGACCACTACTATCTGACGACCGTGATTACCTGAAGGAACTCCCTCCATGCTTTACCTATGGATCAAAGCGCTGCATATCGTCAGCGTGGTCTGCTGGTTCGCCGGCCTGTTCTACCTGCCCAGGCTGTTCGTCTACCACGCCCAGAGCCAGGACAGCATCAGCCAGGATCGCTTCGTGACCATGGAGCGCAAGCTGTACCGCGGCATCATGAACCCGGCGATGATCGCCACCTACGTTTTTGGCATCTGGATGCTGTACCTCACCCCCGGCTGGCTGAGCCAGGGATGGCTGCATGCCAAGCTCACCCTGGTCATCCTGCTGACCGGCTACCATCACGTGTGCGGTGCCCAGCGCAAACGCTTCGCCAACGGCACCAACACCCGCAGCCATGTCTACTATCGCTGGTTCAACGAAGTGCCCGTGCTGATCCTGCTGGCTATCGTAATTCTGGTGGTGGTGAAACCGTTCTGACATAGCCACCCGCTCAAGGAGCCTTGCCATGTCGCTACCTGCCTCGCTCGAACAACGCCTGCGGCTGCCCGTGGTTGCTGCGCCGATGTTCCTCATCTCCAACCCCCAACTGGTGCTGGCCTGCTGCGCCAACGGCGTGGTTGGCAGTTTCCCGGCCCTGAACCAACGCGACAGCGCTGGCTTCAAGGCCTGGCTGGAAGAGATCGAGGCTGGCCTGGCTCAACTGCAGGCGCCAGCGCCCTACGCCGTCAACCTGATCGTCCACCCGACCAACCCGCGCCTGCAGGCCGACCTAGCCTTGTGCGTGGAGCACCGGGTGCCGATCGTCATCACCAGCCTGGGCGCGGTGAAGGAAGTGGTCGATGCCGTACACAGCTACGGCGGCCTGGTGTTTCATGATGTCACCACCCGCCGGCATGCCGAAAAGGCCGCCGAAGCTGGTGTCGATGGCCTTATCGCCGTCGCCGCAGGCGCGGGCGGCCATGCCGGCATCTGGAGCCCGTTCGCCCTGGCCGCAGAAATTCGCCAGTTCTTCGACAAGACCCTGCTGCTGGCTGGCTGCATTAACCACGGCCACGAAATCCTGGCCGCACAACTGCTGGGGGCGGACCTGGCGTACATGGGCACGCGCTTCATCGCCACCACAGAAAGCCAGGCTCAGGGCGCCTACAAACAGATGCTGCTGGATGCCCATGCCGCCGACATCATCCACACACCCGTGGTGTCCGGTATCCCCGCCAGCTTCCTGCGTCAGAGCCTGGAGCAGGCCGGCTACGACATGAACGCCCTCAAGGGGGGGCACGTGCAAGGCAAGCTCAAGCCGATCGATGACGAAGCCAAGGCCTGGAAGACCGTATGGTCAGCGGGCCAGGGCGTCGGAGCCATCCATGACCTGCCCAGCGCCAGCGCATTGATCGAGCGCCTGCATGGCGAGTACCGACAAGCCCTGGAACGCTGCCAGGTTTGCGGGACCGCGCCCTGTAGCAAAAGGCAACACCTTGCACGGGCAAGTTGTACACTAGGCGCCCTCTTCCGCCCCCAGGAGCCTTGCATGACCCGTTACGCCATGATCACTGGTGCTTCCAGCGGCCTGGGCCTGGCCTTGGCGGAAGCGCTGGCACGGCGCGGGCGCAACCTGATCCTGGTGGCACGCCAACGAGAAACGCTGGAGCCTGTCGCCATGGAGCTGACCCAGCGTTTCGGTGTCGAGGTGCTGTTCCGCGCCTGCGACCTCAGCCAGCCGTTGCGCCTTTCAGGCTTCGTGCTAGAGCTGGAAGAAGGTGAGCGGCGTATCGATTTGCTGGTCAACTGCGCGGGCTTGCGCACCTATGGGCCGTTCCTGGCCCATGAATGGGCCGACGAACAAGACCTGCTGGAGGTCAACGTGCTGGCCCTGAGCCGCCTGTGCCACGCCATCGGTAACCTGATGGCTGTGCAGGGTGGCGGGCAGATTCTCAACGTCGCCGGCCTGGCCGGGGTGGCGCCTGGCCCATGGATGGCCGCCTATGCCGCTAGCAAGGCCTACGTGTTGAGCTTTTCCCAGGCCCTGCGCGAAGAACTCAAGCGCACCGGCATCAAGGTCTCTGTACTGTGCCCTGGCCCAGTACGTTCCGCACGCCGGCGCATTGCGCGGCTAGATGGCAAGCCGCGCTGTCTCAGCGCCGAGGAAGTGGCGCTGTACACCGTGCGGGCGCTGGACAAGAACCGCGCACTGATCATGCCCGGCCGGCGCAACCGCTGGCTGGCGTTCGCCCCGCGTTTGCTGCCGCGCTGGCTGGTGCGCAAGCTGGCTGGGGCCATCCACCGCCGCTATTGCCCCATCGGTATGGAATAGCCACTGGGCGAGCGGCGCCCGGCTGAGTACACTCGGCCCGACCCTCACCATGGAGCAAGTGCTGTGGACGATCTATTCCTCAAAATCATCAACCGGGAAATCCCGGCAGATATCATCTATGAAGACGACCAGATCCTGGCCTTCAAGGACATTGCACCCGCGGCACCGGTACATTTTCTGGTCATCCCGAAAAAGCACATTCGCACCCTCAATGACCTGACCGAAGAAGACAAGGCCCTGGCTGGCCACATCTTGTTCACCGCCCAACGCCTGGCTGTCGAACAAGGCTGCGAGGAAGGTTTCCGCGTGGTCATGAACTGCAACCCCAAAGGCGGCCAGACCGTCTACCACATCCATATGCACGTGCTTGGCCAGCGCCAGATGAACTGGCCGCCGGGCTGACCCACGGCAAGCGACCCCGCCGCTATTGCGGTAAACTGTCGGGCACATTCTTGCGGAGGTGCCCGATGGCTACCGAACGTCACTACTCGCCGCTCGACCGCTTGTTGCTGCAGGCCGATACTGCCATGCGCACCTTGCTGCCATTCAGCGGCCAACCCGCCCGGCCATCGCCGGCCATCGTCCAGCCAGATGCCGACATGGACGAGCAACAGGCCCGTCATATTGCCGGGCTGATGCGCATCAACCATACCGGTGAAGTCTGCGCCCAGGCGCTGTACCAAGGCCAGGCCCTGACCGCCAAGCTCCCGGAAGTGCGCAAGGCCATGGAGCATGCCGCCGAGGAAGAAGTGGATCACCTGGCCTGGTGCGAACAGCGCATTCGCCAGTTGAACAGCCACCCGAGCGTGCTCAACCCGCTGTTCTACGGCATGTCGTTCGGCATCGGCGCACTCGCCGGGCTGGTCAGCGACAAGGTCAGCCTGGGCTTCGTCGCCGCTACCGAACATCAGGTGTGCAAGCACCTCGACGAGCACCTGGAGCAGTTGCCGCACGAAGATGAAAAATCCCGGGCCATTCTCGAGCAAATGCGCATTGACGAAGAGCAACACGCCGAGTCTGCACTGGAAGCCGGTGGTTATCGCTTTCCGGCCCCCGTCCGCTTTGGCATGAGCTTGCTGGCCAAGGTCATGACCAAGAGCACATACCGCATCTGAAGGTATCACCATGACGGATCGATTCGACGCCAAGGACCTGGCGCGCGCCGTGCAAGCAGGCATTCTCCAGCCGGGTCAGGATCAAAGCCTGCTGGCATTCCTGCGCCAGCAACCCGCACCTCGTGGCAGCTTCCAGCTGGCCCATGTTGCCTTCTACTTTGGCGCCATGCTGATCATGGCGGCCATGGGCTGGTTGCTCACCGAGGCCTGGATGAGCCTCGGTGACGGCGCGCTGTTGATCATCGCCAGCCTCTACATCCTGCTGATCACCTTGCTCGCCCTCAATCTGCAGCGCCGCGCCCAACCCGTCGCTGCTGGCGTACTGGCTGCCGTTGCAGTCAGCATCGTGCCGCTGGCGGTATTCGCTATCGAACGCATGTTTGGCTGGTGGCCACTGGACGATGCGCAGGCCGACTACCACCAGTACTACACCTACGTGCAGGGCGGCTGGCTGGCGATGGAAGCAGCCACGGTGCTTGCCGGCCTGCTAATGCTGCGGTTGATCCCCTACCCGTTCGTCGTCATGCCTGTAGCCGTGGCCTTGTGGTTCATGTCGATGGACCTTAGCGAGTGGTTCTTCGGCTCCCCGTTCAGCTGGGAGCAGCGCCGCCACGTATCACTGTGGTTTGGGTTGGGCTTGCTGGTGGTTTTCGTCGTGATAGACGGCCGCACGCGTGAAGACTACGCCCGTTGGGGTTATCTGGCCGGGCTGGCAGCATTCTGGGGCGGGTTGACGCTGCTGGACAGCGGCAGTGAGTTGGGCAAGGCCCTGTACTGCCTGATCAACATTGCGCTGATGGGCATGGCGGTGCTGCTGCGCCGGCCGGTGTTCATGGTGTTTGGTGCGCTGGGAGTGGCCGCTTACCTGGGGTACCTAGCGTATGAGGTGTTTGCCCAGTCGCTACTGTTCCCAGTGGTGGTGACCTTTATCGGGCTGGGGGTTATCTGGCTTGGGCTGATTTACCAGAAGCACCGGGAGCGGATGAGCCAGGCGCTAAGAAGCAGTCTTCCGCAATGGCTGCGGATGGCCCTTCCGGCCCTGCGCAACTGAAGGCCGCCCTGGGCCAGATGTGGGAGCGGGTTCACCCGCTCCCACAAGGGCTGCAAAGCGGCGCCGGAATCTCAGCCTTAACCCAGCTCCACGATTTCATACCCATGGGTAATCTCAACCCCGGCACGCTCAAGCATGATCGAAGCCGAGCAGTACTTTTCCGCTGACAGCTCCACCGCCCGCTTGACCTGCGCTTCTTTCAGCCCACGCCCCTTCACCACGAAGTTCATGTGAATCTTGGTGAACACCTTCGGGTCTTCGCTGGCGCGCTCCGCGTCCAGAAACGCCTCGCAGCTTTCCACTGCCTGGCGCGACTTCTTCAGGATGCTCACCACGTCAAAGCTGCTGCAGCCACCCAGGCCCAGCAACAGCATTTCCATCGGTCGCACGCCCAGGTTGCGGCCACCGGCCTCGGGCGGGCCGTCCATTACGACGACATGGCCGCTCCCCGATTCGCCGAGGAACATTGCCTCACCGGCCCACTGGATACGTGCCTTCATCTACCCGGACTCCTGATTTTCGGAAAAGGGTGTCAGCTTAGACCTTGTGCGGCTGTGGGAAAAGCACGAGATGTGTCGGTTTAGTACCGAAACATCCTGTAGTGTCTGATAAGCTGGCGCCAAATGACTGGCGCTTTCCGTCAGCCAACCTCTATAAAAAGCCTATGCGTCGTATCGAACAGGATTTCGTGATGGTTGCCTCCGCCCTACCCGCCAAGATAAAGAACATCGACAAGCTGCTGGTACACTGCCAGCGCCGCCGCTACACCGCCAAAAGCAACATCATCTGCGCCGGCGACCGGGCCGAGACACTGTCGTTCATCATCAAGGGTTCGGTCACCATCCTCATCGAGGACGACGACGGCCATGAAATGATCATTGCCTACCTCAACAATGGCGATTTCTTTGGCGAGCTAGGCCTGTTCGAGCCCATTGATGGCGAACAGCAGCGCAGTGCCTGGGTACGCGCCAAGACCGAATGCGAAGTGGCCGAAATCAGCTACGAGAAGTTTCGCGAACTGGCGCGCCAGGACCCTGAAATCCTCTACGCCCTGGGTAGCCAGATGGCCCAGCGCCTGCGCAACACTACCCGCAAGGTTGGCGACTTGGCATTTTTCGACGTGACCGGGCGAGTTGCCCGTTGCCTGCTGGAACTGTGCAAGCAGCCGGACGCCATGACCCATCCCGATGGCATGCAAATCAAGATCACCCGTCAGGAAATAGGCCGAATCGTCGGTTGCTCTCGGGAAATGGTCGGCCGCGTTCTAAAGGACTTGGAGGAACGCAGCCTGGTGCAGGTCAAGGGCAAGACCATGGTGGTCTACGGTACCCGCTAGTCCTTGGGCAACTCGGCCAGCACCTTGGCGTAGGCCTGCGAAAGGCGCTCGAACCAGGGTGCTGCCGGCGCGACTTCGTGCAAGGCGATGTGCGCATCAGCGCGACAGCGTTGCTCCAGCTCGCAGCACTCGTTGAAGCGGTTGACCGCCGCCACCATCGACTCACGCTCGTTGTCCAGCAACAGCGCACCGTGTACCAGCACCACCGGGCGCTTGCCACCCAGGCCCTGACGCCAGCGCTGGGCAGTACCCACCAGTTTGCGGCCATTGAGGTTGACGTTGTAGCGGCCATCGCAGAAGGCCCCGTCGATTTCCCCGACGGACGCTACCCCGCCCCACTCGCGCAGCACATCGCACAGCGGCAGACACAGGCGCTCGTAGGCATTTTCGATACGGCCGTGGTCACCTTCACTGCGCGGCGCGGCGTAGACCAGTGCAACGTTCACCGTCGAATGCGACTGAGGTACCGGCTCACCGCCGGTTTCTCGCAGCAGCACCGGCCAGCCAGCAATAGCCAATTCCGCGCAGGCGACTTCAAAGTTGCCCAGCCGGCTCATGCGCCGAGGCATGACCAGAGCGTGGTCGGTCGGACGCCAGAACAGCACACCACTCTCGCGTTCGCCGCGGCAGACGGCGGCCAGCAGTTCCTGCTCCGCGTGCAGGCCCTGTTCGACAGTCAGGGCCAGGGGTTGATCGGTCATTGATCCACCTATGATGTTGATTTAACCGGTCTCTTCGCGGGTAAACCCGCTCCTACAACAGCGCGTGTAGCGGGCTTGCCCGCGAAGAGGCCATTACAGGTACAAAAAAGCCGGCAAAAACGCCGGCTTCATTTGATCAGTCCAGGTGCTGAACAGTCTTCTTCACCTGCTCGGGGAAGAACAGCCGCTGTAATTCCAGGCCAGGGTGCTCGGCGCGCATGAACGCCTCCCCCACCAGGAACGAGTAAACTTCGTTGATTGCCATCAGCTCCACATCGGCCCGGTTGAGAATACCGCTTTCGGTAATCGCCAGACGGTCACGCGGAATGCGCGGCAGCAGATCAAGGGTGGTTTCCAGGCTGACCTCGAAGGTGTGCAGATTGCGGTTGTTCACCCCCACCAGCGGCGTATCCAGGGTTTTCAGCGCGCGCTCCAGTTCATCGCCATCGTGCACTTCCACCAGCACGTCGAGGCCGACGTCCTTGGCAGTGGCGGCCAGTTCAGCCATCTTCACGTCGTCCAGCGCCGACACGATCAGCAGTACGCAATCTGCCCCCAGGGCCCGGGCTTCGACGATCTGGTAAGGGTCGACCATGAAGTCCTTGCGGATCACCGGCAGCGAAACCGCTGCGCGGGCCTGCTGCAAGTACTCATCGGCACCCTGGAAATAATCGACATCGGTCAGCACCGACAGGCAGGTGGCCCCGCCCTTCTCGTAGCTGACCGCGATTTCCGCCGGCACGAAATGCTCACGGATCACGCCCTTGCTTGGCGAAGCCTTCTTGATTTCGGCAATCACCGCTGGCTGCTTGCGCTTGGCCTGCTCGATCAGCGCGTTGGCGAAGCCACGCGGGGCGTCGGCGGCCTTGGCCAGGCTCTCCAGCTCGGCGAAGCTGACGCGTGCACTGCGCTCGGCCACTTCCTGAAATTTGCGGGCAATGATCCTTTCCAGCACCGTCGGCACACTCATGCTTCGTTCTCCACCTTGAATACTGCAGTAAAGGCGCCCAATTCCTGCAACTTCTCCCAGGCCAGGCCGGTGTGCAGTACATCATGGGCCAGTTCTACACCGGCTTTCAGGCTCATGGCATGGTCAGCGGCATACAGTGCCGCGCCAGCATTAAGCACGATCATCTCGGCGGCCTTCTGGCCGTTCTCGGTCTTGCGCCGACCCAGCGCATCGCGAATCAGCTCCAGCGAAGCCTGCGGGCTCTCGACTGCCAAGCCATGAAGGCTCTGACTCTTAATGCCGAGGTCTTCCGGCTCGACCCAATATTCAGTGATCTCGTCGTTTTTCAGTTCGGCGACGAAGGTGGGTGCCGCCAGGCTGAACTCGTCCAGTCCATCCTTCGAGTGCACTACCAGCACATGCTTGCTACCCAGGCGCTGCAGCACCTCAGCCAGCGGGCGGCAAAGGGTTTGCGCGAACACACCGACCACCTGGTGCTTCACTCCGGCCGGATTCGTAAGCGGGCCGAGCATATTGAACAGGGTGCGCAACCCCAGTTCTCGACGCGGGCCTGCGGCGTGTTTCATGGCCGAGTGGTGACTTTGCGCGAACATGAAGCCGATGCCCAGGCTGTCGATGCAGCGCGCCACTTGAGTTGGCGTCAGGTTCAGGTAGATGCCGGCAGCTTCCAGCAGGTCGGCACTGCCGCTCTTGCCCGATACTGCGCGGTTACCATGCTTGGCCACCGGGCAGCCCGCCGCCGCCAGGACGAAGGACGAAGCGGTGGATACGTTGAAGATGTTAGCGCCGTCACCGCCGGTACCGACAATGTCGACGACACCATCAAGGCTTTGCAGCTCGACCTTTTCGGCCAGTTCACGCATCACCGACACCGCACCGACGATTTCGTCGATGCTTTCGCTTTTCATGCGCATGCCCATCAGGAAGGCACCTATCTGCGCCTCGCTGCACTGACCGGTCATGATCTGGCGCATGACCTGGCGCATTTCTTCGGTAGTAAGGTCCAGTTGGCCGACGATACGGCTCAACGCACTCTTGATATCCATGTTCGATCCTTAACGGCGGCCGCCGGTCTGCTTGAGGAAATTGGCGAACAGTTCGTGGCCCTGCTCGGTCAGGATCGACTCAGGGTGGAATTGCACCCCTTCGATATTCAGCGTCTTGTGGCGCAGGCCCATGATCTCATCGACCGAACCGTCAGCATGGGAGGTCCAGGCGGTAACTTCCAGGCAGTCGGGCAAGGTTTCACGCTTTACCACCAGCGAGTGGTAACGGGTCACGGTCAGCGGGTTGTTAAGGCTGGCGAACACGCCCAGGTCGCGGTGATATACCGGGCTGGTCTTGCCATGCATGACCTGGCGTGCACGAACAACGTCGCCGCCAAAGGCCTGCCCGATTGACTGGTGGCCCAGGCATACGCCAAGGATTGGCAACTTCCCGGCGAAATGCAGGATGGCCTCGATAGACACGCCTGCCTCACTTGGAGTGCACGGCCCCGGGGATACGACGATGCGCTCAGGGTTGAGGGCCTCGATCTGGGCGATTGTCATTTCGTCATTGCGAATGACCTTCACCTCGGCACCCAGCTCGCCAAGGTACTGAACGACGTTGTAAGTGAATGAGTCGTAATTGTCGATCATCAGTAACATGGTGTTAAACCTCTTGAATCTACTGACTTCATGATTCGAACCTTCCAGCACCAGCCACAGGCGCGGCTTTGCCACAACGGGCGGTAAACGAGAAGGCAAACGGGGACGGGCCGGGCGGGCCGGCAGGAGATAAAGTCAGGCGCGCCAACGCCAACGGGCGTGGGCCTTGATTACGCGCATCAAGAGTTTGCTGACGATCAACACAGGATAGGTCTCGCTCATACGTCCCGGCACAGTAGCCTACCGGGACGACGGGCGCAATATGCCTGTAAACACGGGGAAACGAATGGACTTGGGAGGGAAGCACGACGATTTGCTAAGGTCGATGGGGTTGTCCTGATAAAAACAAAGAAAAGGATGTTCCCTGATGCGAAAAGCCCCGTTATTGCGCTTTACCCTCGCTTCACTGGCCCTGGCCTGTAGCCAGGCGTTGGCCGGCCCTTCGCCCTATTCAACCCTCATCGTGTTTGGCGACAGCCTCGCCGATGCAGGGCAGTTTCCCGACCTGAGCGGCGGTACCCCAGGCGCGCGTTTCACCAACCGCGATGCCAACGGTAACTTCGCTCCGGTGTCACCGATGATCCTCGGTGGCCGCCTGGGCGTCGCGCCAGACGACCTTAACCCGTCGACATCCATAGGCATCCAGCCCGATGGTAATAACTGGGCAGTTGGTGGGTACACCACCCAACAGATCCTGGACTCGATCACGACAACGTCCGAGACCGTCATCCCACCAGGAAACCCCAATGCCGGGTTGGTGCTGCGCGAGCGCCCCGGCTACCTGGCCAACGGCCTGCGCGCCGACCCAAATGCCTTGTATTACCTGACAGGTGGCGGTAACGACTTCCTGCAGGGCCTGGTGAATAGCCCGGCCGACGCCGTAGTCGCCGGCGCCCGCCTGGCTGCCAGCGCCCAAGCCCTTCAGCAAGGAGGCGCGCGCTACATCATGGTCTGGCTGCTACCTGACCTCGGCCAAACGCCCAATTTCAGCGGCACGCCACAGCAAAACCCACTGTCACTGCTCTCCGCTGCGTTCAACCAGTCACTGATCAGCCAGCTAGGGCAGATCGATGCCCAGATCATTCCACTGAACATTCCTACGCTGTTGAGCGAGGCGCTGGCCAGCCCCAGTCAGTTCGGCCTGGCCAGCGACCAGAACCTGGTCGGCACCTGCTACAGCGGCGATAGCTGCGTGGAAAACCCGGTGTACGGGATCAACGGCACAACGCCAGACCCGACCAAACTGCTGTTCAACGACTCGGTCCACCCGACCATCGCGGGTCAGCAGCTGATTGCCGATTACGCCTACTCGATCCTCGCGGCACCCTGGGAACTGACCCTGCTACCGGAAATGGCCCACGCCAGCCTGCGGGCTCACCAGGATGAGTTGCGTAATCAGTGGCAGACGCCTTGGCAAGCAGTTGGCCAATGGCAAGCCTTTGTCGCCAGCGGCGCTCAGGACCTGGACTTCGACGGCCAGCACAGCGCGGCCAGCGGTGACGGCCGCGGCTACAACCTGACCGTGGGCGGCAGCTATCGCCTGAGCGACGCCTGGCGCCTGGGCCTGGCCGGCGGTGCGTACCGGCAGAAGCTGGAAGCTGGCGAACAGGACTCGGACTACAAGCTGAACAGCTATATGGCCAGTGCCTTTGCCCAATACCGCCAGGACCGCTGGTGGGCCGACGCAGCGCTGACCGCCGGGCACCTGGACTACAGCGACCTCAAGCGTACCTTCGCCCTGGGCGTGAATGACCGCAGTGAGAAGGGCGACACCGACGGCGAAGCCTGGGCATTGTCCGGGCGGCTGGGCTACAACCTGGCGGCCGACACCAGCAACTGGCAGTTGGCACCGTTCATCAGTGCCGACTATGCGCGGGTGAAGGTGGATGGCTACGACGAGAAGAGCGGGCGCTCGACGGCGCTTGGCTTCGATGACCAGGAGCGCACGTCACGCCGCCTGGGCGTGGGGCTGCTGGGCAGTGTGCAGGTACTGCCAGGTACCCGGCTTTTCGCCGAGGTGGCTCAGGAGCATGAGTTCGAGGACGACGACCAGGATGTGACGATGCACCTGACCAGCTTGCCGGCAAATGACTTCACCCTGACCGGGTATACACCGCACAGCGACCTGACCCGGGCGAGCCTGGGCGTAACCCATGAACTGGTGGCGGGGGTGCATTTGCGCGGGAACTACAACTGGCGCAAGAGTGATGAGTTGACGCAGCAGGGCATTAGCGTGGGGGTTAGCGTGGACTTCTAAATTGCTGGGGGCCGCTTTGCGGCCCATTCGCGGGTAAACCCGCTCCTACGCCAGCCTCGTATGCCTGAGGCTTGCGCACCCTTGTAGGAGCGGGTTTACCCGCGAATACGGTGGCGGCGGCAACGGTGAACGGCCGGTAGAAATTGGCCAGCAGGCCCGGCCCATTCGCGGGTGAACCCGCTCCTACGACGGCCTCGTATGCCTGAGGCTTGCGCACCCTTGTAGGAGCGGGTTTACCCGCGAATACGGTGGCGGCGGCAACGGTGAACGGCCGGTAGAAATTGGCCAGCAGGCCCGGCCCATTCGCGGGTGAACCCGCTCCTACGACGGCCTCGTATGCCTGAGGCTTGCGCACCCTTGTAGGAGCGGGTTTACCCGCGAATACGGTGGCGGCGGCAACGGTGAACGGCCGGTAGAAATTGGCCAGCAGGCCCGGCCCATTCGCGGGTGAACCCGCTCCTACGACGGCCTCGTATGCCTGAGGCTTGCGCACCCTTGTAGGAGCGGGTTTACCCGCGAATACGGTGGCGGCGGCAACGGTGAACGGCCGGTAGAAATTGGCCAGCAGGCCCGGCCCATTCGCGGGTGAACCCG
>NZ_JBTRAR010000040.1:0-14442 GCF_054611535.1 Pseudomonas sp. VEM90
CCGCGAATGCGATGGTGCATCGACTACCGCATTCGCGGGTAAACCCGCTCCTACAAGGGGATGTGTGCTTTAAAAAGGTTATATAAAAATTCTTAAACAGTATTTTTAAGAATAACTGCGCCTCACTACTATTGCCCTCAAGCCAGGCGCAACCCCCCTTCAAACCTCTGCCCGGCGCCCTCACTCCAAGGAGAACGAGCATGAGTGCATCTCTGCGCAGCATCGACGGCCAGGACGAAGCCACCCTCTTGCGTGAAATTCAGAGCGCCTTGCGCGACCTGCGTTTCGGTGCGGTGGAGATCACCGTGCACAACGCTCAGGTTGTGCAGATCGAGCGCAAGGAGAAGTTCCGCCTGCAACAGCCCGGCAACAAGCCCGGCTGATCTGCGGTGCAACATCCAAAACTGGAAAAATGCCATTCGGGAGCTTCACCATGTCCATCCGCCGTTATGCGCTCGCCGCCCTGGCCAGTGCTGTTTTTGCCGGTTCCGCCATCGCCAAGGACTACGAACTGCTCAACGTGTCCTACGACCCGACCCGTGAGCTTTACCAGCAGTACAACGCCGAGTTCATCAAGCACTGGCAACAGGCCCACCCGGGTGACAAGGTGAAAATCCAGCAATCCCATGGGGGGTCGGGCAAGCAGGCCCGTGCGGTGATCGACGGCCTGCGCGCCGACGTTGTGACCCTGGCCCTGGCCGGTGACATCGACGAAGTGGCCAAGCTTGGCAAGACCCTGCCCGAGAACTGGCAGACCCGCCTGCCTGACGCCAGCACCCCGTACACCTCGACCATCGTGTTCCTGGTGCGCAAGGGCAACCCGAAAGGCATCAAGGACTGGGGCGACCTGATCAAGAAGGACGTCTCGGTCATCACCCCAAACCCGAAAACCTCTGGCGGTGCGCGCTGGAACTTCCTCGCGGCGTGGGCCTACGGCCTGAAGGCCGGCGGTAGCGAAGAGAAGGCCAAGGCCTATGTGCAGGAGTTGTTCAAGCATGTACCGGTGCTGGATACCGGCGCCCGTGGCTCGACCATCACCTTCGTCAACAACGGTCAGGGCGACGTATTGTTGGCCTGGGAGAACGAAGCCTTCCTGGCCCTGAAGGAAGACGGGGGGGCCGACAAGTTCGACATCGTCGTGCCGTCGCTGTCGATCCTGGCCGAGCCGCCAGTGGCCGTGGTCGACAAGAACGCCGAGCGCAAGGGCAATACCGAGATTGCCACCGAATACCTCAAGCACCTGTACAGCCCGGCCGGGCAGAAAATTGCCGCCGAGAACTTCTACCGCCCGCGTGACGAGAAAGTCGCTGCGGAGTTCGGCAAGCAGTTCCCGAAACTGGACCTGGTGACCATCGACAAGGACTTTGGTGGGTGGAAGGCTGCACAACCGAAATTCTTCAATGATGGCGGTGTGTTCGACCAGATCTATCAGGCACAGTAAGGGCCAAAGGAAAGCGGAGCCGCGTTGCGGCCCATTCGTGGCACAAGGTCGCCTCCACAAGGAACCATGATCCCCTGTGGGAGCGGCCTTGTGTCGCGAATGGGCTGCCAAGCAGCCCCAGCATTCAAAAGCTTGCACCGGCCCGGGATTGTTTCCGGGCTGAGTGCGTTCAACCAGGGATATTTATGTCGCGTCGTATCTCCCCCGTCATACCCGGCTTCGGGCTGACGCTGGGCTACACCTTGGTGTACCTCAGCCTGATCGTGCTGATACCGCTGGCGGCCATGTTCATTCATGCCTCGCAGCTGACCTTCGAGCAGTTCTGGAACATCATCAGTGCGCCGCGGGTGATCGCCGCGCTCAAGCTGAGTTTCGGCACCGCCCTGTTCGCCGCCATCATCAACGGTGTGATCGGTACCCTGCTGGCCTGGGTGCTGGTGCGCTACACCTTCCCCGGACGCAAGATCATCGATGCCATGATCGACCTGCCGTTCGCCTTGCCCACCGCGGTTGCCGGTATCGCCCTGACGGCCCTGTACGCGCCGCAGGGCTGGGTCGGCCAGTTCGCCACCGACCTGGGCTTCAAGATCGCCTACACCCCACTGGGCATCACCCTGGCACTGACCTTCGTGACCTTGCCGTTCGTGGTGCGCACGGTGCAGCCGGTACTGGCTGACATCCCGCGTGAAGTGGAAGAGGCTGCAGCCTGCCTGGGGGCCAAACCACTGCAGGTGTTCCGCCACATCCTGGCACCGGCCCTGCTGCCGGCATGGCTCACCGGCTTCGCCCTGGCCTTCGCCCGTGGCGTAGGCGAGTACGGTTCGGTGATCTTCATTGCCGGCAACATGCCGATGAAGACCGAGATCCTGCCGCTGCTGATCATGGTCAAGCTCGACCAGTACGACTACACCGGCGCGACCGCCATCGGCGTGCTGATGCTGGTGGTTTCCTTCATCCTGCTGCTGCTGATCAACCTGCTGCAGCGCCGCATCGAAACCCCTTGAAGGAGGCCGGCATGTCCAGTTCATCCCTGAGTGCAAGTGCCGCAGCCAACGCCGCCCGCCGTGGCAGTGCCACGGCGCGGCGTATCCTGATCGGCCTTGGCTGGCTGGTCTTCACCCTGTTCCTGCTGCTGCCGCTGGTGATCGTGGTATCCCAGGCGCTGAAGAACGGTTTTGGCACCTTCTTCGAGGCGATTTTCGAACCCGATGCGTTGTCGGCGCTGAAGCTAACCCTGCTCGCCGTGGTTATCTCGGTGCCGCTCAACCTGGTATTTGGCGTGAGCGCCGCCTGGTGCGTGAGCAAGTACACCTTCCGTGGCAAGAGCATCCTGGTCACCCTGATCGACCTGCCGTTCTCGGTCTCGCCCGTGATCGCCGGCTTGGTCTACGTGCTGATGTTTGGCGCGCAAGGCCTGTTCGGTCCGTGGCTGCAGGACCACGATATCCAGATCGTGTTCGCCCTGCCTGGCATTGTCCTGGCGACCATTTTCGTTACCGTACCGTTCGTGGCCCGTGAGCTGATCCCGCTGATGCAGGAGCAGGGCACGCAAGAGGAGGAGGCTGCACGGCTGCTCGGTGCCAACGGCTGGCAGATGTTCTGGCACGTCACCCTGCCGAATATCAAATGGGGCCTGATTTACGGCGTGGTGCTGTGTACCGCGAGGGCCATGGGTGAGTTCGGCGCGGTGTCGGTGGTGTCGGGCCATATCCGTGGCGTGACCAACACCTTGCCGCTGCATGTGGAGATTCTCTACAACGAGTACAACCACGTCGCGGCCTTCAGCGTGGCCAGCCTGTTGCTGATCCTGGCGCTCTTCATCCTGCTGCTCAAGCAGTGGAGCGAGAACCGTATTAACCGCCTGCGCCACAGCGCCGCGGAGGAATGATTCATGTCGATCGAAGTTCGTAACGTCAGCAAGCGCTTCAACAGCTTCCAGGCCCTGAACACTATCAACCTGGACATCAACAGCGGCGAGCTGGTGGCCTTGCTCGGCCCGTCGGGCTGCGGCAAGACCACCCTGCTGCGCATCATTGCCGGCCTGGAAACCCCGGACCAAGGCAACATCGTGTTCCATGGCGAGGACGTTTCCGGCCATGACGTGCGTGACCGTAACGTCGGGTTCGTGTTCCAGCACTACGCGCTGTTCCGCCACATGAGCGTGTTCGACAACGTCGCCTTCGGCCTGCGCATGAAGCCCAAGGGCGAGCGCCCGAGTGAGAGCAAGATTGCCGAGAAGGTGCATGAGTTGCTGAATATGGTGCAACTGGACTGGTTGTCCGACCGCTATCCCGAGCAGCTTTCCGGTGGACAGCGTCAGCGTATCGCCCTGGCCCGCGCCCTGGCGGTGGAGCCGAAGGTACTGCTGCTGGACGAGCCATTCGGTGCGCTGGATGCCAAGGTGCGCAAGGAGTTGCGTCGCTGGCTGGCGCGGCTGCACGAGGATATCAACCTGACGTCGGTGTTCGTTACCCACGACCAGGAAGAAGCCATGGAAGTAGCCGACCGCATCGTGGTGATGAACAAGGGCGTGATCGAGCAGATCGGCTCGCCAGGTGAGGTATACGATCAGCCGGCCAATGATTTCGTCTACCACTTCCTCGGTGACTCCAACCGCCTGGCCTTGAGCGAAGGGCATCACGTGCTGTTTCGCCCGCACGAGGTGTCGCTGTCGCGGCACGAGACCGAAGGACACCATGCGGCCGAGGTGCGCGACATTCGGCCGTTGGGCGCAACCACGCGGGTGACCTTGAAGGTGGAAGGGCAGAGCGAGCTGATCGAGGCCGAGGTGGTGAAAGACCATGACAGCCTGACCGGGTTGGCGCGGGGGGAAACGTTATTCTTCCGGCCGAAGGTGTGGCAGAAGGTGGCGGATATCTGAGTCGCACAAGGATAAGAGAACCCGGGCATGGTCCCGGGTTTTTTTACCTGAAAGGTGGATGGGGCGGTTATGCAGGCCTTTACGCGAGAGCGACTGCAGTGTGTTGTTTATTCTATTAAGGAATTATCAAATATTTTATTATTCCTTTACGTATATGTCGCCTTCCCTATACTTGTCTCCAAGCACGCAAACTTACTGGAGGCGTCCCCATGCGCAATGACTCGATTCGCTACCTGATTGTGCCGGGCTGGCAAGGGTCGCCAGACAACCATTGGCAGAGTCACTGGCAACGCACCCTGCCCAACAGTGCACGGGTCGAACAGGAAGACTGGCTTACCCCGCAGCGGCAGGACTGGGTGCACGCGCTGGAGCAGGCGATTGCCGCCGATCGCTCGCCGGTGATCCTGATTGCCCACAGCCTCGGTTGCATCACTGTCGCCCATTGGGCTGCGCAGGCAAGCCCGGCCTTGCTACGGCAGGTGCGTGGTGCACTGCTGGTGGCGCCGGCAGATGTCGAACGGCCCACTTGCGCGCCAGTGCTGCGCAACTTTGCGCCGATCCCTACCGAGGTGCTGCCGTTCCCCAGCCAGGTCGTCAGTTCGGACAACGACCCGGCCGTGGGCGTGCCGAGGGCGCTGTACCTGGCCCAGGCATGGAACGCCGAAGCAGGGTTGCTGAGCAATGCCGGGCATATCAACGTCAAGTCCGGTCATGAGCGCTGGGAACAAGGCTTCGCCTACCTGTATCGCTTGCAGAGCCGGATCGAGCAGCGCGCACTGCGCCGCGCCTGATCGCCCTCACTTTTCACCCTTTGCCTGACGCCTGGCCATCACGGGCCTGGGGCGGGAGTTCGTCATGACGTTTCAAAACCCGTTCGGCCAGCCGCTGCTGACCTTCCCCGAGCTGGACAAGAGCCCGCTGAGCATTCGTGCCAAGGCGCTGGTGTTCATCGACCCGCGCTCGCAGCAGTTGCGCGAGGACCTTGAGCGCCTGGCGCCACAACCTTTGCCGGTGCTGATCCGTGGCGAGACCGGCACCGGCAAGGAGCTGCTGGCTCGGCAGATCCACCGTACCAGCGACCGTGGAGGGTTGTTCGTGTCGGTCAACTGCGCGGCCATCAGCCCCACCTACGCCGATGCCGAGCTATTTGGCTATAGCGCCGGTAGCCATGGCGGTACGGCCAGCAGCCGCGCCGGCTGGTTCGGTTCGGCCAGCGGCGGCACCTTGTACCTGGACGAGATTGCCGACTTGCCGCTGGCCATCCAGGGCAAGCTGCTGGCGGCTCTGGAAAACCGCGAGGTCACTCGGGTGGGTGCGCAGCAGCCACAGCCGGTGGATGTGCGCCTGGTCGCCGCCACCAGCATCGACCTGGCGCGTGTGGTACGTGCAGGGCGCTTCAACGAGCGCCTGTACCAGTATCTGCGCGAGGGCGCGCTGGAGCTGCCGCCGCTGCGCGAGCGACCGGGCGATATCCTGCCGCTGGCCGAGTACTTCGTGGGCATCTACAGCGTGCGCCTGCAGCGGCCTGTGCCCTTGGTGAGCGAGGCGGCGCAGCAGGTGCTGGAGGCACATTTCTGGCCCGGTAATACCCGCGAGCTGGAGAACGTCATCCACTTTGCCTTGCTGGTCAATGACGGCGAAGAGATCCTGCCAGAGGATCTCGACCTGCCCGACCCCGCGCGTTAGGCATCGCTCATGGGGAGAGCGGCTGATGCCATTATGTTTTTGGAATAAGCAGCTAAGTAAAAGATATTGTTGCGGAATAAAAAATTTGGGTATCGTCCGCCTCAAGCCCACTGGTGACCGGTTGGGCACCCGATTCGCCATCGTCGATGGCCCAGATTCAGAACAAGGACCACCATGAAGAAGACCCTGCTGACCACTGCCCTGGCTGCTGCCCTGTCGTTCTCCGGCCTGGCCGCTGCTGCCGAGAAACTGGTGGTTGCCGCTACCCCGGTACCGCACGCCGAAATTCTCGAACTGATCAAGCCGACCCTGGCAAAAGAAGGCGTGGACCTTCAGATCAAGGTCTTCACCGATTACGTACAGCCGAACGTGCAGGTTGACCAGAAGCGTCTGGATGCCAACTACTTCCAGACCCTGCCGTACCTGCAGAACTTCAACGAAGGCAAGGGCACCCACCTGGAAACCGTGGTGGGTGTACACGTAGAGCCCTTCGGTGGTTACTCGAAGAAGGTCAAGGCCCTGAGCGAGCTGAAAGAAGGCGCAACCGTTGCCATCCCTAACGAAGGCAGCAACAGCGGCCGCGCCCTGCTGCTGCTGCAGAAGGCCGGCCTGATTACCCTGAAGGACCCGAAGAATGCCCTGGCCACCCCCAAGGACATCGCCGAGAACCCGAAGAAGCTGAAGTTCCGCGAGCTTGAGTCGGCCATGCTGCCCCGTGTGCTGGACCAGGTCGACCTGGACATGATCAACACCAACTATGCCCTCGAAGCTGGACTGAACCCGGCTAAAGATGCGCTGGTGATCGAAGGTTCCGATTCGCCCTACGTGAACTTCCTGGTGGCCCGCCCGGACAACAAGGACAGTGAGGCCATCCAGAAACTGGCCAAGGCCCTGACCAGCCCGGAAGTCAAGGCATTCATTGCCAAGAAGTACCAAGGTGCCGTACTGCCGGCGTTCTGATTTCGCTAGCAACGCCCGGTATGTGCCAACGCCGACACCTTTGTGTCGGCGTTTTTTTTCAGCCCTGCCCGCACAGCACCCTAGAGCCCTTTTGCTGCGAACCGGCTGCAAAGCAGCCCCTTACCTCGGGGGTACCAGCCGTAAGGTACTCTGCGCCGGAATCACCCCCATCTGCGCCCGCTGATACTGCCCCTGCACATACCCCTCAGCCTGGTCCGCGTAATGCCGGTCGAACGGCACGCCACTCTGCCCGACCGGGTTGATGGTCAGGGCCTGCCCGGCATCGGCGAAGTCGATCAGCCGCCGCGTCGACGGCCCATAGGTCACCGGCCATGGCGCAGAGCTGATCTTCGCCGAGAGGTTGTTCGGCACCTCATGGGTACCGGGTGCGGCGAATGGCCCAACGTTGAACAGCAGGTTCAGCGGCTTTTTCACCCCAAGCGGATGGTTGTGGGTCAGGGTATGGGCCTTGCCCCATTGCCAGCTGGCCGGATCGCTGCCCAAGGTGTCACGCAGATGCTTCAAGCTTTTCTGCCAGGCCGTGCGCACGACGGCGGTACGGTCGGTATGCTGGCTGCCACCACGGGTGTTCCACCAGGGTGAATCGGCTTGCGCTGCCAGGCGTGGCAAGGCGGCGTCGATCACGCGGGTGCTGATCAGCACCGGGAACCAGGTATCGCCCAGCTCGTCATGCAGGGCCGCGAATGCCAGTTCATAGAGGAACTGGTTGAACAGTGTGGCGCTGGTCGAGTCGAGCGGGTAGTCGCCAGCCCAAGCCGCCAGTTGCTCGACCAGCTCTTTCTCTTCGTCACCTTCGGCCACTGCACGCAGGGTTGCCAGGAGCGGGGCAAGGGTGCGCGGGCCATAGTCACTGGCGGTGTCCAGCTGCAGTGCCTGGCTGTTTTGGGTGTCCCATTTCACCTCTGGGTTGGCCAGGTGACGATCAAGCTGGCGGCCACGGTTGGGCAGGTTGTAGTAACCCGGTATCGGCACCGCCGCCGGTGGCTGGTAGTTGGCCGAAACGATATAGCCGCGCGTGGGGTTTTCCTGCTGCGGGTTGACGCTGAAGGGGTAGAAACCGAGCTTGTCGGCCTGCGCATTGGCGCCGTCGAGGATGAACGCCGGGTCGACGCCGTCGGGGCGGATTGGCAGCTTTGCCGCTGCCCACCAACCGATATCGCCACGGGCATTGGCCCAGACAAAGTTGAGCCCGGGCGCGTGAACCTTGGCGGCGGCCTCGCGCATCTTGCCCAGGGTGTCGGCGCGGTTGAGCTGGTAGAAGCCGTCGAGGATCGGGTTTTCAGTTTCCAGGAATGCCCACCACATGGCGATTGGCGTGGTGCCGGAGGTACTGCCCAGCACGTTGTTGACGATCGGGCCGTGGGGCGAGCGGCGCAAGCTGATGGTGACCGGCTGCTCGCCTTTGACAGCAATCTTCTGTTCGGTCATTTCCAGTGTGCGCCACTGGCCATCGACCATCACCTGATCGGCGTTGGCGGGGTTGGTCTTTTCGGCGACCAGGTCAACGTCATCGTTCTGGAACATGGTCAGGCTCCAGCCAAAGTCACGGTTGTGGCCGAGCAGGGCGAACGGGTTGAGTGCCTGGAAATAGCCGTAGAGGTTGAAGCCGGGCGCTGACAGCTCGGCTTCATACCACACCGCAGGTACGGCGAAGCTGATGTGCGGGTCGCCAGCCAGCAACGGCTTGCCACTGCGGGTGCGGCTACCCGCCACCGCCCAGGCGTTGCTGCCTTCGAACTGCGGGATACCGGCGTCGCTCAGCGCCTCATGGCTTAAGCGCGCAAGTGCTTCCAGGCTTTGCCAGTCGGCGGCGGCCAGTGGCGTGCCCAGCGCGCCCTCGGGTTGCCAGCCAAGGTCGAATATTTTCAGGTAGTCAGGCCCAAGCTGGTCGCGGATGTAGGTCAGAGCAGGCTCGGTGCGGAACGCGGCGGCAAAACTGTAGGCCAGGTAGCCGGCGATGCTCAGCGTGTCCTCGGCGGTGAACGGGCGCGGGGGGATGCCGAGCAGGTCGAATTCCGTGGGTTTGGGGTGGCTGGCCTGCCAACTGTTGACCCCATCGAGGTAGGCTTGCAGGGCCTGCCATGCCGGCGCCTGCGGATCCTGCCGCTTGGCCATCAGCGCGGCCTGCTCGCGTATGCGCAGGCTGCGGAACAGGGTATCGGTGGGCAGTAGCTTGTCGCCGAGCACCTCAGCCAGTTCACCACGGGCCAGGCGGCGCAGGATCTCCATCTGGAACAACCGGTCCTGGGCATGCACGTAGCCCAGTGCGCGGTAAAGGTCCGGCTCGCTCTGCGCCTGCAGGTGTGGCACGCCGCGGGCGTCGTAGCGCACGCTGACCGGGGCTTGCAGACCGGCAACGGCGACCTCGCCCTCGCGCTGCGGCAGCTTGCCCTGCACGTACCAGTAACCGGCGCCAGCGGCCACGGTGACTACCACCGCCAGCAGGGTCAGGCTGCGCTTCATTCAGACTCCTTGTGCATTCAAACGGAAAATGTGGTCCGATCATCGGCGGATTCGCGAACAGAGCATAGCCCCAGGAAGGAGTTTCCATGTCCCTCAGCGAAAAACACAAAATGCTCACCGGCCAGCTCTACCACGCTGGCTGCCCTGAACTGCAGGCTGAGCAGATCGCCAACAAGCACTGGATGCACCGCTACAACAACAGTGTCGAACTGCTCAACGACGCACGCCACGGGCTGCTTGTGGAGCACTTTGGCCAGGTTGGCGAAGGCGCGGTGATTCGCCCACCGTTCTATTGCGACTACGGCTACAACATCAGCGTTGGCCGTAATACCTTCATGAACTTCAACTGCGTGATCCTTGACGTCGTGCCGGTGCGCATTGGCGACGACTGCCAGATTGGCCCCAACGTGCAGATCTACACCGCCGACCATCCGCTCGATCCTGAAGTGCGGCGTAGCGGGCTGGAGAGCGGGCGGCCGGTGACCATCGGCGACAACGTGTGGATTGGCGGTGCGGCAATCATCCTGCCGGGGGTGAGCATCGGTGATAACGCCATCGTCGGCGCCGGCAGTGTGGTGACCCGGGATGTGCCCGCGGGCGCGACGGTGGTGGGCAACCCGGCGCGGGTCCGTCAGCCCGACCAAGGGCAGTAGCAGCCTACCGCCAGGGTATTGGAGGCGCTGACCTGGCGGCCGTCGAGCAAAGCCTTGAGGATTGGCTCGATGAAGCTGTTGCTGGCGTTGCACACGGCGCCTTCGCTGTACGGGCCAAAGTAAGCCAGGCGGCCTTGCCGGTCCCAGATGGCCACGGCCGGGGAGGCAGGCAGGTGCTCGCTGCCGGGCAGGTGGGTGATGGGTTGCAAGCTACCGATATTGGCCGGTAGCTGGCCGTGGCTGCCAGGCTTTTGCAGCACATGGAAGGTAACGTCGTGGCCTGCGAACTGGCTGACAAGGTCGCCCAGGTGCTGTTGGTTGCCGACGTTGCATGGGCAGGCCGGGTCCCAGAAATGCACCACGCGGATCGGGCCCGCACCGGCCAGCTCGGCAGGTAGCTGTAACTGGCTGCCGTCGAACAGCGTGGCCTGGTTGTCGAACGGGCGCAGGTAGCGAGCCTGAAAGGCGCTGTAGGCCTGCCAGAGGATTACGGCGCCGACCAACAAGGCGATGACCGTGCACAGCGGTTTGATGATTCGGCTATTCATGAAGAGTCGGTGGCCCTTGTGGGAGCAGCTGTCTTGCTCAATTTCTAAAAACTGGCGCGATCCCTGTGGGAGCGGCCTTGCGTGGCGAAAGGGCCGCGCAGCGGCCCCAGGATCTCGGCATCATGCATAGATCGCTGGGGCCGCTTTGCGGCCCTTTCGCGACACAAGGCCGCTCCCACAATTAGTTCGATGCTGGTTGTTCGAGGTGAGCAAGCTTGCCATGGCGCCGGCCAGAGCTGAAGATTCCAGATCAATACTTGCATCAATGTGGATGTACCCGATGCCCCCTGCCTTTCACCCCGAACGCCTGCGCACCAGCCTGGCGCCGTTCACCACTCGCCAGCCACTGTCGGCACAAGCGCAGGACTACCAGCGCTTCTATGGCCTGAACCTGCCGGCACACAGCTGGCTAGGCAGCTTCCAGGCGGCGGGGTTCGACCTGGTCGGGCAGGCCTGGCTACCCGAGCAGCCAAGCGCGACGCTGTTCCTGCTGCACGGCTATTACGACCACATGGGGCTGTACCAGCATGTGATTGCGTGGGCACTCAAGCAAGGTTTTGCGGTGATCAGTTGCGACCTGCCCGGCCACGGCCTGTCCAGCGGCGAGCGGGCCAGCATCACTGACTTCGCGGTGTACCAGCAGGTGCTGGAGGCCTTGTTCGAACAGGTGCACACGCTGCAACTGCCGCACCCGTGGCACCTTTTTGGGCAGAGCACGGGGGGGGCGATTGCCGTGGACCATCTGCTGCACCATGGCGCACGCAGCCCCATCGATGGCCAGGTCATCCTGCTGGCCCCGCTTGTGCGGCCATGTTCCTGGCGCTGGTCGAAGTTCAGTTATTGCGTGCTGCGCCACTTCGTCAATGGCATCGAACGGCGCTTCAGTGAGAACACCAACGACCCGGCCTTCCTGCCGTTCCTGGAGGCCGACCCGCTGCAACCGCGTCGCCTGCCAACGGCCTGGGTGGGCGCACTGATCGCCTGGGTCAAACGCATCGAGGCCGCGCCGCGCAGTGCGCGGCGGCCATTGATCGTGCAGGGGGAGGCGGATGGTACGGTGGACTGGCCCTACAACCTTGAAGTGCTCAAGGCCAAGTTTGCCGAGCCGCAGATCCTGATGCTGCCCGAGGCCCGTCACCACCTGGCCAACGAATTGCCGGGCATCCGCCAGCGCTACTTCGACTTCATCGACCAGCGTCTGGGCTGATCACTTCAGGTCGTCGGCGCTCTGGCCAACCGCCAGGCCGGCGCGCACAGCGGCCAGGGCCGCCTGGTAGTAAGCCTTGCCCTCGGGCGACTCGGCAAAGGTGGCGAACGCTTCCAGTTCGGCATCGGACAGGTCGCGGTAGACGTACAGCAGGGTGTTGTTCAGGTCTTCGCCAATCTGCCCCATCAGTCGCTGGCGCTGGCCATCCAGCAGGCTTTGGGCCTGGCCGCCGCCGAACAGGCCGGGGATCATCGAGCTGAGGCTGTCGGCGGCTACACCGGCGATGGCAAGGCTGACTTCGGCGCCGGCCTCTCGTGCAGGCAGGGCTTGGGCCAGATGGCCGATGACCAGCAGACGATCGTCGCTGGCCTGGATCTTGGGCAGGCCTTTGGCGTTCTTCGCCAGTTCGTCCTTGCGGGTGGCCCTGAGCTCGGCCGCCACCACTTTGCGCCCCAGCGGTGACTGGAAGAAGGCCAGGGCCGGTGCCGGGTTGGCCAGGGTGGCGCGCAGCTTGGTCTGGGCGCGACGGTCCATCGCCTGGGCCTGGAAGCGCTGGTTGCTGTTGTTGACCAGCGCCTGGTAAACGGCGGGTGGCAAACTGTTGCGGTAGCGCTCCTGGGCGGCGGTCAGGGCATCGTTGAAGTGGGCGCGCTGGTCGGGCCAGCCGGCAGCCTTGTACAGTTGATCCAGGTTGTCTGCCCAGACAGGCAAGGTGCAGATCATCAGCAGAATCAGGGAAAACAGACGGCGCATTCAGGACTCCTGTCGGCAGGGGCCTATTGTCCTTGGCCCGGCGCCGGTTTGTCGAGATATCCGCGTGTTTCTCGGCCAAGTGGCGCTGTGCGGCGACAGGGCGAATGGATATGATGCGCGCCATGCACATCTTCCCTGAATACCCGATGCTTGCGGCCGTCGTCGACGATCTGGCCACCCATGGCTGGTCCCAGCAGGCGCAATTTCTGCCTGCCGACCTGGTGCGCGCACTGGCAGCCGAGTGCCGGCGCCGTGATGCCGAAGGCGAACTCAACCCCGCAGGGGTTGGGCGGGGTGCTACCCAGGAGGTGCGCGAAGCCATTCGCGGTGACCAGATCCAGTGGATCGACCCGGGGCAGGCCGAGGCCTGCGACCAGTACCTGGCGGCTATGGATCAGTTGCGCCTGGCGATCAACCAAGGCCTGTTTCTGGGCCTGGAAGACTTCGAATGCCACTTTGCCCTGTACCCACCGGGGGCGTTCTATCGCCGGCACCTGGACCGCTTCCGCGACGATGACCGGCGTATGGTCTCGGCGGTGCTTTACCTCAATGAAGGCTGGCAACCGCATGACGGTGGCCAGTTGCGCATGTTTCTGGCCAACGGTGTCGAGCACGATGTCGAGCCAGTGGCCGCTTGCCTGGTGGTTTTCCTGTCGGGCGAAGTGCCTCACGAAGTATTGCCGGCCGGGCGCGAGCGGCTGTCGTTGACCGGCTGGTTCAGGAGGCGTGGCAATGACCTTTTCTGATATGCCCAAGGTGTTGGTGAGCGCCTGCCTGTTGGGGCAGCCAGTACGCTATGACGGCCGTGCCAGCGGCCATCCCGATTTGTTGCAGCAGTGGCAGGCTGAAGGGCGCGTCGTGCCGTTGTGCCCGGAGGTGGCCGGCGGCTTGCCGACACCGCGGCCGCCAGCGGAGATACCCGGAGGGCAGGGCCGCGCTGTGCTCGATGGTGACACGCAGGTGCTGACGGTAACGGGTGAAGATGTCAGTGCCGAGTTTCTGGCCGGTGCGCAGTTGGCGCTGGAACTGGTGCGCCGGCATGGCATCCGCGTAGCGGTGCTGAAGTCTGGTAGCCCTTCGTGTGGCAACCGGTTGACCTATGATGGCACCTTCAGTGGTGTGAAAGTGGCGGGGGAAGGGGTAACCACCGCGTTGCTGCGGCGGGCGGGGGTGCAGGTGTTCAGCGAGCTGGAGCTCGACCAGGCGCAGCGGGCTTTGGCTGATATATCTGTTTGAACCTGTGCCGGCCCTTTCGCGGGTAAACCCGCTCCTACACAGATCGGTGGTGGACACACATCGGTGGTTGGACACAGCCCGTCGTGTAGGAGCGGGTTCACCCGCGAAGAGGCCGGCCCTGGTGGCCAATTTCCACCCGCTGTCCACCGTTGCCGCCGCCACCGCATTCGCGGGTAAACCCGCTCCTACACAGATCGGTGGTGGACACACATCGGTGGTTGGACACAGCCCGTCGTGTAGGAGCGGGTTCACCCGCGAAGAGGCCGGCCCTGGTGGCCAATTTCCACCCGCTGTCCACCGTTGCCGCCGCTACCGTATTCGCGGGTAAACCCGCTCCTACACAGATTGGTGGTGGACATACATCGGTGGTTGGACACAGCCCGTCGTGTAGGAGCGGGTTCACCCGCGAAGAGGCCGGCCCTGCTGGCCAATTTCCACCCGCTGTCCACCGTTGCCGCCGCCACCGCATTCGCGGGTAAACCCGCTCCTACACAGATCGGTGGTGGACACACATCGGGGGTTGGACACAGGCCGGCGTAGGAGCGGGTTCACCCGCGAAAGGGCCGGTCCTGCAGGCCAATTTCCACCCGCTG
>NZ_JBTRAR010000041.1:0-14173 GCF_054611535.1 Pseudomonas sp. VEM90
CCGCCCGTGGCGTTCTCGATCGTGACACTGACAGTCGAACCGTTGTTGTAGACGTCATTGGCCGGGGTCTGGAAATCAACGCTGCCCTGGGTTTTGCCCGCTTCAACGGTAATGGTCTGGCCGTTGGACAGGGTCACGGTTACCGGAGTCTGGGCAGGGTTGCTCAGGGTCACGGTATAGGTGATCACGCCGCCTTCGGTGACCGATGGGCTCGCCGTCAGAGTCGCAGTGGTGGTATCGACCGAGTCGTTGATCGTGGTCTGAGCAGGGGTCGGATTCGGGGTCAGTTGCTCGAAGTTGCCGCCCGTGGCGTTCTCGATCGTGACACTGACAGTCGAACCGTTGTTGTAGACGTCATTGGCCGGGGTCTGGAAGTCGACGCTGCCTTGGGTCTTGCCCGCTTCAACGGTGATGACCTGGCCGTTGGACAGGGTCACGGTCACCGGAGTCTGGGCAGGGTTGCTCAGGGTCACGGTGTAGGTGATCACGCCGCCTTCGGTCACGCTTGGCGAAGCAGTCAGGGTTGCGGTGGTATTGTCGAGGGTATCGGTCACTTGGGTAACCGCTGGCGTTTGCGGCAATGTCACCGCCAGCCCGCCACCACCGGCACTACCTGTCACGGTCGCCGAAATCTGCCCCCCGTCGATGTAGGGGGTATCGTTTGCCGGAACTACGACGTTGACGCTACCACTGGTCTGTCCGGCCGGAATGACGATCACGGCACCGTTGGACAGAGTAATTACCAGGTTGGTGGTCGGTGCCTGACCAACGGTGGCGGTATAAACGATTACGCCACCCGCTTCACTGATAGAAGGGGTTGCGCCAAGAATCAGATCAGTAGCGACGTTGGTATCCGTCGTCGGTGTGGTCACCAGGTTGTTGCCGTTCGTGTCCAGCAGGCCCACTTCTTCGTTATCGAGTACGCCCGCAAAGCCCAGCCCATCCGTCGGGAAACCAACCGTCGGGTCAACTCGGCCAGCCGTTTCTTCGAGCATCACGAAGCTGTGGCCACCGCCCAGCGCACCACCGCCCGCTGCTGACGGGCCAGCGGCGGTAGCTTCAAGTTCAGTAGTCGGGTCAACACCAGCAGCAATAGCCTGCTGCAGCTCTTCCACCGAAGGCGCGGCCTGGGCTGCCGCCTGGCTCAGGTCAGTACTGCTGTCAGGCGCATCGGCGCTCCATTGGCTGTCACGGCCCAGATCGAGCATACGGCCATCAGCCAGCTCCAGCGTCACTGCGCCACCAGGACCGGTGAGCACTTCTTCACCGGTCAATAGACGGTCACCTTCGATAAGTACACGCCGGATGCCCTCTGGGGATACCGCAATAACCTGGCCGACAATGCTTTTGACGATGGCTACAACGCTGCTCATTGGACTCTCCGTGTGACCCGATGGGTACTTCCCTGCCAGAGCGGCGCTTGGTAGCCACTTCAGGCGGAACTATGTCGATGATCTCTTGACGTTTTTGACGTCAACATTCCGTCTATAACTTTTTGGAATTGCTTGACTGCCAAACTATTGACCTTATACATGCCATCCTAAACAATCGGCAATGTAATGTCACATTGATATTTGTACCTTAGCCAAGCGTTCCCCAAGGACAAATGTCTTACGTCATCTAAAACGTGTTAAGCCGTAAGCCCCAGCAGTTTTTCATACACCTCAGTAGCCATAAATCATGCGGCGCGGTTGTCTTACCTCGGCAATGTCAGCGTTACTGGCGTCAATATCCAGATCACTGTCAATGGCCCGGACACTGACTGCCGAATAAGCACAAACCTTGCCGGAATGCGACCCGCAGAGGCCGATAACCGGCCAGAGCCGAGAGCGTGTGCTCGCTGAGGCACACCAGGCTTTCAACTCTGCACGAGCTACGAGCAGCGATTTGTCGCAAATCAAAGACATGACGTACGAGTGCGCAAATACTTGCATCCCGCTCATGGGAAAGCGCTCGCGAATGTTGAATGCTAGAAGGCAATGGATCTGCTTTCTATAGATGAATTTTGACTAACAAGCTACAGGCATGCGCCAATAAACCAGCGCCTGTTTAATGACAATGACTAAGCTGGAGCCCAAGGCCCTTGCATCCCTTGGTTGGGTGGCAAGCTATGCTGCAACAAGCGGATGATGGCTGGACCAAAAATGAAACAATCATTGCTCCACTACGTCTGGTGAAAATGAAGCACGTAGAATTGTTTACTCAACACCGATTCAAGGCGAACATTGGCAGCTGCTCAAGCACCAGGGCGTGATAGCCCATATCAGCACAGCTTTACAGCACCAAAGAGAGCCAGGGTAAGCCGGTCTGACCTTAACGACGGCACACCCACCCCACCCACCACAAGGATGAAGAGAGCGCCGCGTGGAATCCGAAGTCAGTCGAGTCCAACTCAGCAACGATCCACGCAGTCAGCATGACGATCCGCTGCTGGATAGTCTGTTGAGCCTGTGTGTCCTGCACCAAAAGCCCGCCAGCCGGGTCATGCTGACAACAGGCCTACCGCTACCCGCCCAGCGCCTGAACCCGGAACTGCTGCCCCGCGCCGCGGCCCGGGCCGGCCTGCAGGGGCGCGTGCTTCAGCGAAAGCTGGAGCAGATCCCGAGTATCGCCATGCCGGCCATGCTGTTGCTGAAGGAGGGCCGCAGCGCCGTGCTGCTCGGCTGGGAGAACGACGACACCGCGCGCCTGCTACTCAGCGAGAGCGACGGTGGCGAGGTACACGTCAGCCGCGAAGCACTGCTAAGCGACTACAGCGGCCGAGTGTTCTTCGCGCAGCCGCAGCACAAGTTCGATGTAAACCATGGCAACCTCATCCCACGTGCGAAGTCGTGGTTCCGCGACACCCTGCTGCGCAGCAAGTGGTTGTATATCGACGCCATCGCCGCCAGCCTGGTGATCAACCTGATCGCCTTGGCCGCGCCGCTGTTCGTGATGAATGTGTATGACCGGGTGGTGCCAAACCAGGCCACCTCGACGCTCTGGGTACTGGCCATCGGTATCGCCGGCGCGTACATCTTCGACCTGATCCTCAAAGGCCTGCGTGGCCTGTGCCTGGACCTGGCCGGCAAGAAGACCGACCTGATCATCTCGGCAACGCTGTTTGAACGTATCGTCGGCATGTCGATGAAGTACCGACCGGCACGGGTCGGCAGCTTTGCCCAGAACATTCACGAGTTCCAGGGCCTGCGCGACTTCCTCGCCTCGCTGACCCTGACCAGCCTGATCGACCTGCCCTTTACCATCCTGATTTTGGTCGTCATCGCCATCATTGGCGGACACCTGGTGTGGATACCGGTCATCGCCTTCCCGCTGGCTCTGGGCATCGGCTACGCCCTGCAGCGGCCACTGATGGCGACCATGGAGCGGACCATGGCTCTGGCGTCAGAGCGCCAGTCCAGCCTGATCGAAACCCTGGCGGGTCTGGATGCGGTGAAGGTCAACAACGCCGAAAGCGAACGCCAGTACATGTGGGAGCAAACTCTCGGCACCCTGAGCCGGCTGGAACTGCGGGTGAAAGTGCTGTCGAGCCTGGCGATGAACATCACCCTGCTGATTCAGCAACTGGCAGGCGTGGCAATGATCTGCGTCGGCGTGTACCTGATCATCGACGGCAACCTGAGCATGGGCGGCCTGGTGGCTTGCTACATGCTCAGCGGCCGCGCCCTCGGCCCATTGGGCCAGCTCAACGGCCTGCTCGCCCGCTACCAGCAAGCCAAGGTGACCATGGTTTCCACCGACCACATGATGGATCTGCCGCAAGAGCGCAACTTCGAAGAACGCCCGCTGAGCCGCAAGGTGCTACAGGGCAGCGTCGAGTTCCGCGGAGTCGACTTCACTTATCCGAACCAGCAGAACCTGGCCCTGAAGAATATCAACCTGACCATCCGCCCCGGCGAGAAGGTCGGCATCATCGGCCGCAGCGGCTCGGGAAAGAGCTCGCTGGCCAAGCTCATCGTCGGCCTCTACGAGGCCGATGGTGGCTCGCTGTTGGTGGACGGAGTAGACATTCGCCAGATCGATGTCAGCGAACTGCGTCACAACATCGGCTACGTCCCACAGGACATCCAGCTGCTCGCCGGCACCTTACGTGACAACCTGGTCAGCGGCGCCCGCTACATCGAGGACGAACTGATCCTGCAGGCCGCTGAACTGGCGGGCGTACATGAATTTGCCCGACTGCACCCCGACGGCTACGAGCTGCAGGTGGGTGAACGCGGGCAGAACCTGTCCGGCGGCCAGCGGCAGAACGTCGCCTTGGGCCGTGCGCTGCTGCTCAACCCGCAGATCCTGCTGCTGGACGAGCCGACCAGCGCCATGGACAACACCGGTGAAGAACGCCTCAAGCAGCGCCTGCACGCGGTGGTGGAGGGCAAGACAGTACTGCTGGTCACGCACCGTGCCTCTTTGCTGTCGTTGGTAGACAGGCTGATCGTGATCGATCGCGGGCAGATTGTCGCCGACGGCCCGAAAGCCGCGGTCATGGATGCACTGAAGAAGGGGCAGATCAGTGTTGCATAAGCTGGATATGGGGCAGTTCAAGGACGGCCTGCGGCGCTATTTCAAAGGCAGCGACTCGCTTGGCGGCCAGCCGCTGCCAGAGGTAAACAAAGCCCTGATCGAAGATGCGCCGCGGGTGGTTCGGCTGACCATCTGGGGCGTGATCCTGTTCTTCGTGTTCTTGATCGTATGGGCCAGCGTTGCGCAAATCGACGAAGTTACGCGGGGTGAAGGCAAGGCCATTCCGTCTTCCAAGGTGCAGAAGATCCAGAACCTGGAGGGCGGCATCGTCGCCGAAATCTTCGCCAAGGAGGGGCAGATCGTCGAAGTGGGCCAGCCATTGCTGCGCCTGGATGAAACCCGCTTCGCCTCCAACGTAGGTGAAACCGAGGCCGACCGCCTGGCCATGGCCCTGCGGGTCGAACGTTTGAGTGCCGAGGTCCAGGACATCCCGTTGGTAATCGACGAAAAGCTGCGTAAAGCCGCGCCAAACCAGGCGGCCAATGAAGAGTCGCTGTACCAGAGCCGGCGCCAGCAACTGCAAGACGAAATTGGCGGCCTGCAAGAGCAGTTGGTCCAACGCCAGCAGGAACTGCGCGAATACAGCTCCAAGCGCACCCAGTATGCCAACAGCCTTGCGCTGCTGCGCAAGGAAATCAGTATGTCCGAACCGCTGGTGGCAACCGGCGCGATTTCCCAGGTTGAAGTGCTGCGCCTGCGCCGCGCCGAAGTGGAAAACCGCGGTCAGCTGGATTCCACTGCGCTGGCGATCCCGCGCGCAGAGGCGGCCATCCGCGAGGTGCAAAGCAAGATCGAAGAGACTCGCGGCAAGTTCCGAAGTGAAGCACTGACCCAGCTTAACGAGGCACGCACCGAACTGAACAAGGCTACCGCCACCAGCAAGGCGCTGGACGACCGGGTGCACCGCACACTGGTCACTTCGCCCGTGCGGGGTATCGTCAAGCAACTGCTGGTGAACACCATTGGCGGGGTAATCCAGCCAGGTAGCGATATCATCGAAGTCGTGCCACTGGACGACACGCTGGTCATCGAGGCGAAGATCCTGCCCAAAGACATCGCCTTCCTGCACCCTGGCCAGGAAGCGACGGTCAAGTTCACCGCGTATGACTACACCATCTACGGTGGGCTCAAGGCCAAGCTGGAGCAGATTGGCGCCGACACCATTACCGATGAAGACAAGAAGACTACGTATTACCTGATCAAGCTGCGCACTGATCGCAGCCACCTGGGGACTGACGAGAAGCCACTGCTGATCATTCCGGGAATGGTGGCGACGGTAGATATCATGACAGGCAAGAAGACCATCATGAGCTACCTGCTCAAGCCGATCATGAAGGCACGCTCGGAAGCCCTGCGCGAGCGGTGATAGCCGGCCTGCTGGTTTCGCCATTGCTGCAGGAGCGGCCTTGTGTCACGACGGGGCTGCACAAGTGGCCCCGTGCATCGCTACGTGAACCCCGGGGCCGCTCCGCGGCCCTTTTCCGGCTCTAGATCGCTTCTAAGGCGGGGCGCAAAAAGCCGTTCAGCGCCAGGGCGCAGGCTCACCTACCAGTTGCCCCTGAATCCCGCCTACTCCCATCTCCTGCAACACCAACCGCTCCCCTTCCGTCTCGACTCGCTCGGCAATCAGCGGCAGGTCGATGCTGTGCGCCGCTCGCTGGATCGCTTCGATGAACAGCCGCTTGTGCTGCTCATGATCGATGTTGCGGATGTAACTGCCGTCAATCTTCAGGTACGCCAAGCCCAGGTGCGCAAGGTTGCCAATCATGCTGAAGCGCCCACCAAAGCGTTGCAACGCCAACCCGAAGCCAAGCCCATGCAGCCGCCGGGTAAGTTGCTCCAATGCTACCTGCTCAGGCAACTGCTCCTCGCCAATTTCAAAAACCAGTCGCGGGCCGAGCGCGGCGTTCTGGCCCAGCAGCTCGAAAACGCGCTGAAGGGCCTTGGGGTCAGCCAGGGTGGCGGCGGACAGATTCAACGCCAGTACCTGGTCATGCCCTCGCAGGTGCGCCAACACTTTCTCCAGCACCAGCACATCAAGCCGCGGCATCCAGCCGAAGCGCTCCAGCCAAGGCAGGAAGCGGCCCGCCGGCAAAGCCTCGCCCTGGCCATCCCGCAAACGCGAAATAACTTTGTGGTGCAGTACCCGTTGCATGGAAGCGCAATCCATCACGGGCTGGAAGAACAGCTCGAAATGCCCATTGATGAACGCCTGATCGAGCCGCTCGTGCCAGTCATGCTGGCTGTCAGCAGCAACCGCGGCAACACCTTGCTCAAGGCATACCCAACCCGGCGTTGGCTGGTTCTCTGCGCGGGCCAGAGCCTCGTCGGCGAGCTTCAGCAACGCCTGCGGTGAATCACCAGGGCTGAATGGCGCCAAGCCTATGCATGCCACCGGGTCGATATCACTGGCACCCGTTTCGTGCAGGCTCTGCAACGTTGCCTCCAGAGCCTGGGCAAGCTGAACTGCCTCCTCATGCACCATGCCCGGCGCCAGCACTGCAAACTCGCCGCCGCGGCTGCGGGAAATAAGGTCGTTGGTTTCCGGGTAGCTGGCACAAGTACGGCGCAGCTGTTCACCTACCGCTTGCAACAACTGGTCAGTACGCTGGCCGCCAAGGCGGGCGTTAAGGCCGGCCAGGCCTTGAACCCGCAACAAAAGCAGGTAGCCGGCGCGCGCGTCTTCCAGGTTGCTTACCCGAGTATTCAGCTGCATTTCGAAATAGCGGCGGTTCGACAGCCCGGTCAGGCTGTCCTGATAGGACTCCGCCCGCAGCCGCTCACTGCGCTCGGCCTGCTCGGTGAACAGGGCTTTGAGCTTCTCGACCATCTGGTTCATCGCTTGCACCACGCGGCGTAGCTCCGGCGTGCGTGGCAACTCTGGGAGGCTGAGGAACTCGCGGCGGGCAATGGCATGGGATTGCTCGACCATGTAGTCCAGCGGCTTCAACTGACGGCGCAATAACAAGGCACCGAGCACGGCACTGGCCGCACCGCACAACAGCAACCAACCGAGGCTGCCCAAGGCACTTTGCCAAAGCTTGGCAATGGCGAACATCGGGTGGCTGATCACTTCAACGCGCGCGGCCTGTTGCCAGCCACGGCTGACGATTGCATCGCCGCCGGCAGCCTCGAGGCCGATCAGGCGCACGAACCAAAGCGGGACACCGCCAGGGTCTGGCTCGGCGTGACGCTCCACCAGCACGGCATTGGAGCCCAGGTCGACAACCTTGATGCTTGCATAGTAACCACTGTCGAAGATCGAGCTGACCATCAACTCGACCATCGCTGGGTCGTCGATATTCGGCGTCAGCGAAAGCGCCAGCGCAGTGGCCGCATCCTGGGCGTGCGAGCGCAGCTGGTTGACGTACTGGCTGCGCGAGCTTTCCAGGCTGACCATGAAACTGCCACTGAAGGCGACCACCAGGAACAGGCAAATGGCCAACAGCAATTGTTTGAACAGTGACATCTGTGCTCCTTCAGTAAACCGGCTCGGCCGGGAACCCTTCGGCCTGCATTTTCTTCAACAAATCCTGCCAGCGTGACAGCCGCTTGGTATCACCAACCTTCTTGTTCCCTGCCGCGCCTGTCAGCCACAACCCTTCACCATTGAAGGCGTACACCGGCAGCAGGTCGATACGCTGGCTTGCCGGCTTGATGGCATCCATCAGACTGTCCAGCACCAAAGGCTGGGCCTGTGGGCTTGAATAATAGGTCAGGACCATGTGTGCCCGGTTCTGCCGCAGCGCCTTGACGTAGGTGATGCGCAGTTTTTCGCTGGGGATTCCCATGCGCCGAAGGCTGAAATATTTGGCGATAGCGTAATCCTCGCAGTCCCCTGCACCTTTGATCAGTGCCTGCACAGGTGTGGCCCAGTAGTCGACCTCATGCCACAGATCGATATCCTCGACATAACGCAATTGCTGGTTGAAGAAGCGGTTGACCACTTGCAACCGTTCAAGCTCGGTACCCTGCTTCTGCGTGGCCATCAGGTTCTGCCAGGCATCAATGCGGCCCTTCCCGACGCCCAGTGGGCCGTACAGGGCCTGCGACTTGCGGCTGATCTGGGAGAAATCCCAATCCGCATGCAAGCCGCCCAGCAGAAGACTGCCCAGCAGCGCGGCAAAGCCGACATATCGCACAACGGTTTTGAGCAACCAGGATATCGCCACTGCGAAGCCCTGTTCAGACCAGTCGAAAGCAGCGATGTTGGGGCTTGCCACAGCAAAAGACAATGGCACCCTGCAATCACGCACCCGGCTGTCAGCCCGCCTATACTTTCTGCTTACATCTTTCTATAGGTCGCTTCCTTTGATGTGCGACTTACTCCACCATAGCCGCGCTTTTGGGGCGCCCGTACCAGTGTGGGTGCAGGTTTGACACCCTCACAAGCTATTACTAGCGTTATTGGATCCAATACAGTCATCGTTGAGGCAGGCGTCGCGTGGCCAAGAAAATCAAATTGAGCAATGTGCTGGCCAGCGAGCAATTGTTGCCGCACCAGGCCCGTGGCGTGATCGAAGAACGCCTGCGCAGCGCCATTCTCGATGGTCGCTTGCCACCTGGTACTGCAATTCGCCAACAAGAGCTCGCCACCTTGTACGGCGTCAGTCGCATGCCCGTGCGCGAAGCTCTGCGCCAGCTCGAAGCGCAATCCCTGCTGAAAGTGGAGATGCACAAGGGTGCCGTAGTTGCACCGCTGATCGGCGAGGATGCAGTGGACACCTATGCCCTTCGCGTACTGCTCGAGAGCGAGGCGTTGCGCCAGTCTATCCCGCTGCTTGATGCCAGCGACATTGCCAGCGCCCGCGGGTATATCGAGCAACTGGAGAGCGAGACCAGCCACGCCGAAATTGGCCGCCTCAACCGCCTGTTCCACATGGCGCTGTACAGCAAGGCGCCGAACAAGAAACTACTGCGCCTTATCGAGAACGAACTGAACGAGGAAGAACGCTTCCTGCGTTTCCATCTTTCGTCCATGGGCCTGGGCAAGCTGACTCAGGACGATCACAACGCACTGGTAGATGCGGCCAGCGACAAGCTGGTGGACGAAGCGGTAGCAGTGCTGGAACGGCACCTCAATGGCGGGGCGCGGGTGATCCGCAATTACCTGGATACGCAATTGGGGCGTTAGCCCGTTACCGGCTTTACGCGCGAACTGATGGGTTGCAAATTAATCTTGCTCCGCCAACAATGAGACTAATTATCATTAACGTCCATTGATGCCGGCGCCCTCCTCCATGCCCAGCAACGATTCCGTGCAAACGCTCTACAGTGACCACCACGGCTGGTTGCATACCTGGCTGCGTAGCAAGCTCGGCAACGCAGCCGATGCAGCTGACCTGGCCCAGGATACCTTCGTACGCTTGCTACAGCGTCGTGAACAATTGCAGCTGAATGCACCCAGGGCCTTCCTGCGCACGGTAGCGCGTGGGCTGGTGATCGATCATTGGCGCCGCGAGGAACTGCACAAGGCCTACCTGGAGGCTTTGGCCCATGTGCCGGAAGCACTGGTCCCCTCAGTCGAGACACGCGAGCTGCTGCTGGAATTGCTTGAGCGCATCGCACGCATGCTCGACGGCCTCAAACCCAAGGTACGTCGCGCATTCCTGCTGGCTCAATGCGAGGGGCTGAAGCATCAGACCATCGCCGAACAGATGGGGATCTCCGTGCGCACCGTTGAGCGCTACATCGCCGATGCGCTCTATCACTGCTACGTGCTGCGCTATGAAGACGACTGCTGAATCCATGATCGTCGCACGCCCTGATACAAAAACGGTCAGGCAAGCCATTCAGTGGATGTTGCGGCTGCGTGAAAGCGGACACGATCCGGCTCTGCAACAACAGTGCGCGCAATGGCGCAGCATCCACCACGAAAACGAACAGGCCTGGCAGCGTGTGGTTCACCTTCATCAGGACCTTGACCTGCGCGCTATCCCCGGTGCCGGGCTGGCATTGCAGACACTGGAAACCAGCCAGCAGCGCCTGCGTCGCCGGCAGGCACTGAAGCTGCTTGGCGGCATTGTCATGGCAGGATCGGCGAGCTGGCTGGCCAAAGATCTCGATACTGTCAGTGCCTGGGCCTCAGACTATGCCACCGGCACGGGCGAGCGGCGCGTCTTCACCCTGCCCGATGGCTCACTGATGCAACTCAATACCTGCAGTGCCGTGGACTTGGCCTTCCATGATCAACAGCGTCTGGTTCGCCTGAAGCATGGGGAATTGATGATCAACTGCACCCCCCGGCATCCCCTGCTGCTACAAACCCGCGACGCGCTGCTTGAAGGCTTCGAAGGTCGCTTTGTGGCCTACCAGGATAGTGACTGCACACGTGTCAGCGTCAGCCACGGCAGAGTGGCGATACACCAGCCTGGTAGTGGCCAACTGCAGTGGATCGAAAATGGCCAGAACTGGCGCGTGGATGCTCAAGGTGCGCACCGGCTCGCACACTTGGACATGGATGCGATGGCCTGGACTGAAGGGTTGATCGTCACTCAGGACATGCGCCTCTCCAACTTCCTCGCACAGGTCAGCCGCTATCGCCATGGTTACCTGGGCTGCAGCAATGAGATTGCCGACCTGCGCCTGTCAGGGGTATTCCGGCTCGAAGATCCGGATCAACTGCTTCGGCTGCTGCCGCAGACGCTGCCCGTACGACTTCGTCGACGTACACGCTGGTGGGTGCATGTGGAGAGCATGACCTGATAAGGCGTTATCGATTTTTGGCGGGTTTTGAATCCAGGTCCGGCTAGGACAGTAAGCGACACTTTCTGCCCTCAACACTTTAACGGACCCTTCATGCCTCTTAGCCCGGTGTCAACCCACACTTACATCCCGAATGATTTTCGTCCAGTCCCGCAATCAGCTCACTTGCGCCATGCCATCCGGGCTGTTCTGTTTGGTGCCGCCTTGGGCCTGGCAACTGCTCCGCAACTTTCCGTAGCGGCCGACACAGCCGAAGCGAGCCAACACTATGCAATACCAGCTGGCCAACTGACCGACGTGCTCAACAATATCGCTCGCCAGGCCGGCATCACCCTGTCGAGCACACCTCAGCTGACCGATGGCCTGCACTCCAACGGATTGCAGGGGCAGTACACTACCGATCAGGCGCTGCGCCAGTTGCTAAATGGCAGCGGGCTGGAAGCCGTCAACCAGGCGGGACGTAACTATGTGCTGCAGGCACAACGTCAGAACGCCGCCCTGGCATTGCCAGACACCGACATTCGTAGTTTCTCCCTCGGCAACGCACTGGGCAGCATGGAGGGTTACAACGCCACGCACAGCCAAGTGGCGACCAAGACCAGCATGCCTTTGGTGGAGACATCCCAATCGGTCTCGGTAGTTACTCACCAACAGATGGACGATCAGGGCTCTCAGACCGTAGCCCAAGCCATGCGCTACACGCCTGGAGTACTGACCAACCCCTACGGTGCCACCCATCGCTACGACTATGCAGCCATGCGCGGCTTCAACGACGGCTCGGTGGACAACATCTACGTCGATGGGCTCAAGTCAATGGGCGACAACGGCACCTACAGCACCATGCAGGTCGACCCATACTTCCTTGAGCGCATCGACATTCTCAAAGGACCGTCTTCGGTACTGTACGGGCGAAGCTCGCCAGGTGGCCTGGTAGCCCTGACCACCAAGAAGCCACTCTTTGCCCCTTACCATCAGGTTCAGGCCACGGTAGGTACTCAGGGCCAGCGTGGCGTGGGCTTCGACTTCAGTGGTCCTGTGGATGACGACAAACGCATTGCGTATCGACTGACGGGTTTGGCGGATGCTTCCGACACTCAGTTCGACCATAACAAGGAAGAACGTTACGCAATCGCCCCTGCTATCAGCGTCGACTTCACCGAAGACACCTCACTCACGCTGCAGGCCTATTTGCAGCACGACCCTGACGGTGGATACCACGGCGGCAACCCTGCAGACGGCATGCTGCACAAGCGCAACGGTTTACGCCTGTCAGACCATTTCTTCGAAGGCGAGCCGAGCATCGACAACTACGAGCGCACTCAGCAGTCCTTCAGCTACCAGTTTGAGCACCGCTTCAATGATGTGTTCACCGCGCGGCAGAACTTTCGCTATCAGGATTCCGACGTGTCGATGGACCAGGTGTACGCCGCCGGCTGGGCAGATGTTGACAGCAATATGCTAAACCGCGCCTATACCGGCGGCGACGAGCGTCTGCATTCGTACATCATTGATAACATGCTGCAGGCAGAATTCTTTACCGGGGCCGCCAAGCACACCTTGCTCCTGGGGGCCGACTACCAGCGGCGCAAAGCCGACGTGACATGGCGTTATGGCACCGTCGACCCGCTGGATGCCGGCAATCCGCAGTACGGCAATGGCAACCTTCAGGTACTGGGCGAGAACCGCTACCAGCGGCGCTTGCAACAAACGGGTGTGTACCTGCAGGATCTCGTGGAGCTGGACCAGTGGCGCTTTTCCTTGGGGCTGCGCCAGGACTGGGTGAAGGTGTCCGAAGAGGACCGTGACAGCGACAGCAAGGTCAGTGATCAGCGCTCCAGGTTCACCTCCCGGGCAGGAGTGCTCTACCTGTTCGAGAACGGCATTGCGCCCTACATCAGCTACTCAGAGTCGTTCAACCCGAATACCGTGTCCGACCAGCAAGGCCGGCCGCTGGCACCGACGGAGGGCACTCAGTGGGAAGCTGGCATCAAATATCAGCCACCAGGGAGCGACAACCTGTTCACCGCATCGGTGTTCCGCATCGAGCAGGAGAACTTGGCGTCTAAACAGCCTAACGAAGACTTCTATCGCCCTGTCGGTGAAGTCCGTTCGCAAGGGCTGGAGCTGGAGGCCCATGTGCAGCTGACCGACAGCCTCAAACTGCTGGGTGGCTATACCTTCACCGATATCGAGTATTCGAAGTCGATGCCTAGCCTTGTGTCGGGCAACTTGGACAACAAGGGTAATTCGCCAACTCAGGCACCGAAACAGATGCTCTCGCTGTGGGCCGACTACAACTTCCGCCAAGGGGCACTGGATGGCTTGCGGCTTGGCGGTGGGGTGCGATATGTGGGGTACAGCTGGGTGGATGCGGAAAACAGCATGAAGGTGCCTTCCTACACACTGTTAGACGCCTCGATCGGCTATGACCTAGGCAAGGTCGGCCTGATGGGTGTGGATGTGCGCTTGAACGCCAACAACCTCACCAATGAAAGCTACATTACTTCATGTGCCAGCCTGAACTACTGCTACATGGGTGAAGAGCGCAATGTGAGCGCCACGGTCAGCTATCAGTTCTAACCGATATTGATACCCGTAAAAGACAAAGCCCCTGTCTGCATCGCAGACAGGGGCTTTGGGTTTTAATCTTGACGATGACCTACTCTCACATGGGGAAACCCCACACTACCATCGGCGATGCATCGTTTCACTGCTGAGTTCGGGATGGGATCAGGTGGTTCCAATGCTCTATGGTCGTCAAGAAATTCTGTGTGCTGGCCCGTCCCTAGGACACGCCTGCGAATCTCTGTAGTTCCTACTTAAAGACAAAACCCCTACCTGCATGTGCAGATAGGGGTTTTGCGAAATGAATCTTGACGATGACCTACTCTCACATGGGGAAACCCCACACTACCATCGGCGATGCATCGTTTCACTACTGAGTTCG
>NZ_JBTRAR010000042.1:0-13436 GCF_054611535.1 Pseudomonas sp. VEM90
CCCGGGCGGCGACAAACTCTACTTTTCGACTGCCAGCCAGAAGCCGGCCAAACCCCCAGAGGCTCAGCCAGATGAACCTGATCCAACTGTTCAAGAATAACCAGGCGGCCAAGCGCGAGTTTCGGATCGTCAGCGAGGCTCGCGAGGCGACCATCTACCTCTACGACATCATCGGCGAAGACTGGTATGGCGGTGTGGCAGCCAAAGACTTCGTGCCGCAACTGGCCGCGCTCGACGTTGACACTATCCACCTGCGGATCAACAGCCCTGGCGGTGACGTGTTCGATGCCCGCGCGATGGCCCAGGCAATCAAGTCGCACCCGGCCAAGGTAATTGCCCACATCGATGGCCAGGCCGTTTCGGCAGCCACTTATGTGGCGGTGGCAGCGGATGAAGTGGAAATTGCCGAAGGCGGTTTCTTCATGATCCACAACGCCTGGACCATCCAGATGGGAAACGCCAAGGACTTCCGCGATCAGGCCGACCTGCTGGATAAGGTCGATGCCAGCATCAGCGCCGACTACGAGCGCAAGACCGGGAAGTCCGCCGAAGAAGTCCTGGCCTTGATGGCGGCCACCACCTGGATGACCGCAGCGGAGGCGCTGGAAGGCGGGTTTGTTGATCGCCTGGCCGAAGGCAAGACCGCCACACAGAATCACTGGAACCTTGCCGCCTACGGCAATGCACCCAAGGCGCTTACCGAGCGCCCCGAACCCACAGTCAATCGCGAAGCCCTTGAGCGCCGCCTTTCGCTGTTGGAAAAAATCGCGCCGTAGGCCTCGCGCCGTCGCGTAAATCCAGCCCGCCCAGTGCGGGCTTTTTTGCACCTGGAGAAAAGTTATGACCATTCAAGCAATGCGCGAGCGCCGTAATGGCTTGGCCATCGAAGCCCGCAAGCTGCTGGACGACACCAAGGACAAGAAATGGGAGTCCGAGCACCAGACCAAGTACGATCAACTCACCGGCGAGATCTCCGATCTTGATGCCCGGATCGAGCGTGAGCAGAAGGTACTGGACCTTGCCGCCGAGCAGCACTTCAACAAGGGTGGCGATGGCAACAAGAAGCCTGGCAAGCGCGACACCGAAGACCTGCTCTCGGATATCGGCATTTTCGACACCTGGACCCGTCGCGGTGAACGAGGGTTCACCAACGAGCAGGCCGCCCAGTTCTTCAACACCATGAGCACCACCACGGGCTCTGAGGGTGGCTACACCGTGCCGTCCGCTGTGGCGTCCAGCCTGATCGACTCCCTGAAGCTGTTCGGCGGCATGCGCGCGGTGGCCGAGATCCTGAACACTGCCCAGGGCAACCCGCTGAGCTTCCCATCTTCGAATGGAACCAGCGAAGAGGGCGAAATCCTGGCCGAGAACGCCCAGGCCAGCGCTCTCGACCCGGCGTTCGGCACTGTCAGCCTGAACGTGTTCAAGTACAGCTCCAAGATCATTGCGGTGCCGATCGAACTGCTGCAGGACAGTTCGATCGACATCGAGGCGTTCATTCGCAAGCGCATCATCGAACGTGTCGGTCGTATCACCAACCGCCACTTCACCACCGGCACCGGCACTGGCCAGCCGCGCGGCATCGTGACCGCATCTTCCTCCGGCAAGATCGGCACCACCGGACAGACCCTGACCGTGGGTTACGACGACCTGGTTGACCTGCTGGAATCGGTGGACGAAGCCTATCAGCTGGCCGGTAGCTGTAAGTTCATGTTCGCTCAGACTGTGCGCAAGCTGCTGCGCAAGCTGAAGGACACTGCAGGTCGCCCGATCTGGACACCAGGCTACGAAGCCGGCATCACCGCTGGCGCCCCGGACCTGCTGCTGGGCAAGGAAGTGGCGCTGAACAACGACATGCCGGCGCCGGCGGCGAACGCCAAGTCGATCATCTACGGCGACCTGTCGAAGTACATGGTCCGCGATGCCATGCAGGTCAACCTGATGCGCTTCGACGACAGCGCCTTCGCCTCGAAGGGGCAGGTCGGCTTCCTGGCCTTCATGCGCAGCGGCGGCAACCTGACCGACACCGACGCCGTGAAGCACTACCAGCACTCGGCGACCTAATGTGCCTGGCGGGCTCCGGCCCGCCATCCCCCATCCAGAGGACATGAACCATGGCTGCAAAGAAAGATTTGGTGCAGGTGCGCGTGCTGTGCGGTTTCCCGCTTGAGGGGCGCGAGTACAAGCCCGGCCAGCTGGTTGGCTTCACAGCCGAGCAGGTTGAGCAACTGAAGGGCATGGGCGCGGTCGACCCCGGCAAGGATGCCTTGGCTGCCTGCAAGGCGACGGGCTACGAACTGGTCGAGCACTCGCCGGCTGATGCGCAAGAGTCGGCGGAAGAGGGCTGATCGTATGGGGCTGCAATTGCTGGAGGCGCCAACGGCCCAGCCCGTATCGCTTGAGGTGGCCAAGAAGCACTTGCGCATTGCCCCGGACGATACCGAGCAGGACGACGAGGTGGCGCGCATTGTCCGCGCTGCGACGGCCTGGGCGGAGCGGATTACCCAGCGAGCGCTTTGCCAGCAACGCTGGCGGCTGCACCTGGACGGTTTCCCTTGCGGTGCGGTGCTGATTCCTCGGCCACCCCTGCAGAGCGTTGAGGCAGTCAACTACACCGATTCTCTCGGGTCTGTTCAAACCCTTGACGCCCTGAGCTACATCGTCAACCCGTTCGAGATCCTTGGCCGGGTTTCCCTTGCCCAGGGCGAAAGCTGGCCAGCCACACGCAAGCAGGCCATGTCGGTGAAGATCGACTTCACGGCCGGCTATGCAACCGTGCCGGAGGATATCGTTTCGGCGATCCTGCTGCTGATCGGCCACCTGGACCAGAACCGGGAGCAGGTGGTCACTGGCACTATCGCCACTGAGTTGCCGATGGGCGTCGATTCGCTGCTAGCGCCCTACTGCGTTCCGGGTGTGCCATGAGACTCGGTCGCCTGAACCACCTCATCACCATTGAGCACAAGGTGAAGCTCAGAGACCCAGCGACCCTGGAGTTTGGCGAGCCAACCTGGCAGAAGTTCGCCAAGGTCTACGCAGAGGTCTCACCGTTGTCTGCCCGGGACTTGATAGCTGCACAGGCCGCCCAGTCCGAAGCCACCGCCCGCATGATGATCAGGTACCGGCCAGGTGTTCTGTCGACCATGCGAATCCTTTACCGAGGCGAGGTGTACAGCATTGAAGGGCCGCCCCTGGAGGACACCAAGTCTGGCCTGGAGTACCTGACCATTCTTGTCTCCAAAGGCGTCAAGGACGAGTGACGGCGTGCCGGCCGCGCCAGGAGAGAACACATGCGTGACGGTGTTGATTTCAAGATTACCGGCGCCGATCAGCTGGCCGGAAAGCTGTCATCGATCAAGGATGATATCCGCCGAAAAGGCGGTCGGGCCGCTTTGCGAAAGGCTGCTCAGGTCGTAGAAAAAGCCGCTATCGAGCAGGCGAAGAAGCTGGATGACGCCAAAACCCCGAACAAGATTTGGGAGCACATCACCGTCCAGTGGTCCAACAAACGGTTCCGCCGAACGGGTGATCTGATGTTCCGGATCGGCGTTGAGGGTGGAGCCAGGCAGTACGCCAACACCGCTGATAACAGGCGGGCAGGGCGGGTCGGCAAGAGCTATGAGCTCAGCAGTATCGTGTGGTACTGGCGGCTGCTGGAGTTCGGTACCGAGCGGATTCGCGCTACTCCGTTCATGCGCCCGGCACTGACCGAGAGCATCGCGGAAGTGACCAACACCTTTGTCAGCGAATACGACAAGTCAATTGACCGTGCGATAAAGCGCGCGGCGAAGAAGACGGCATCCTCATGACACCACCCATTGTGAAGGCCTGCTTGCAGAGCTCCGCTGTAACAGCGCTGCTTGGCGCCGGAACCGACATGCGCCTCTACTCGTTCGGGGAGGCCGAGCAGGGAGTGGCCAAGCCATACGCTGTCTGGCAGATCGTCAGCGGCAGCCCCGAGAACTACCTGGCTGGCCGCCCGGATCTCGATAGCGTCACCCTGCAGGTCGACGTGTACGCCGCGACTGGCGACTCCGCCCGCAAGGTCCGGGACGCAATCCGTGATGCGATCGAGCTGGAGGCCTATGTCACCCGCTGGGGCGCTGAAGGCCGCGACCCCGAGACAAGGAATTACAGATCCAGCTTCGACGTGGACTGGATGGTTTCCCGTTGAAACACCCATTTGACCCATGCCCGCCGAGTGCGGGCTTTTTTATTTCTGACTGGAGATAACCCATGTCGATGAAAGCCCAGGGCGCTCAGCTCTATGCTTTGGTGCGGCCTTTGAGTGGCACAGGCCCAAGGACCGTGATGGAGGTTGAATGCCTCACCGCGTTCAACCCTGGCGGATCGCCGGCAGACCAGATTGACGACACCTGCTTGGCCGATACCGAGCGGAAGTACAAGAAGGGGCTGCGCACCCCTGGCCAGGCGACGGCCACCATCTTGGCTGACCCGCGCAATGCCAGCCACGTTCGCATGTTCCAGTTGTCTCAGGATGACGACGATGAGGACATTCTTTGGGCGCTCGGCTGGTCTGACGGCAAGGACATCCCACCCACGGTCAACGCCGCTGGCGATGACTTCGAGCTACCCACCACCCGCACCTGGTGCCTGTTCGCCGGCTATGTCGCAGATTTCCCGTTCGACTTTGCCAGCAACACCTCGGTGAGCACTGCAGCGACCATTCAGCGCTCCGGCAAGCTCAACTGGGTCATCAAGGAGTAACCGATGAAGTTGACACTCGACGCGCTCAAGGGCGTAGGCTCGTTCACTGGCCGGCCGGTGGAAAAGGAAATCAAGTGGCGCCAGGATGGTACGGATTACACCGCCACCGTCTACGTACGGCCGATGGGCTACCAGACGGCGGTGAGCGACGTGCTTTCGGCTACTGGCAGGCAGGACAGCATTGCGGGCCGTATTGCCGCGTCTATCTGCGACGAGCACGGCAACCCGGTGTTCAGCAGCCCGATGGACATCACTCACGGGCCGCTTGATCCAGTTGAGCTGGAAAAGGACCCGGAGAGCACCAAGCGCTTGGGTTCGCTTGACGGTGCCCTGTCCGTTGCCCTGCTATTCGCCATCCAAGAGGTAAACGACTTGGGAAAGACGAAGAGCTCACCGAGCGAGACGAAGTCTGGCACGAGCTCGTCCTCTCCGGGATCGGGGGCTCAACGATCGCGCAAGCCAAAGAAACCCTCAGCCTGAGCGAGTTCCGATCCTGGGTGAAGTACAGGAAGCGCCGCGGCTCTTTGCATCTAGGTATGCGTATAGAGCGCTCGGTAGCCATGCTGGCGGCGCTGACTGCCAACCTGCACCGTGATCCGCAAAAGCGGCCGGCGCCCTACAGCTGGAAGGACTTCGCGCAGCATGAGGATGAAGACGGGCCGATCTCCCTTGAGGAGGCCATGGCTTCTTGGGCATAGCCTTGCATCCCGCATCAGGCTTGTCACTTCGGTGATATGTTAGATTGTCCAGATTTACACGGAGTTCGGGATCATGGTCGTCGATGCAGGTGCATTGCAGAGCAACGTAATGAAGGGCATGGTGGTAGCGTTGTACTTCCTGCCGTTCATCGTTGCCTGGTTGCGGGGCCATCACAACAAAGCACCAGTCTTTCTGCTGAACCTGTTTCTTGGGTGGACTGGCATCGGTTGGCTTGCGGCTTTAATTTGGTCGGTCTCTTCGATAAGAAGGCAGGCCCCCGTCGAATCGAGCGATTTGACGGCACCTCGCTCTGAAACAGCAGACCCATACCAGAAGCTTGAAAAATTAGCCGAACTGAGAGAGCGCGGGCTTCTCACCGCTGAAGAGTTTGAAGCGGAGAAAACTAAGCTACTCAGTCGATAGACACAAATATGACAATGCGCCCGCTCTGCGGGCTTTTTTTTGCCCGGAGAAAAAGATGGCCTCAAGATCATTAGGCACTTTGACTCTGGACGTCATTGCGCAGGTAGGCGGTTTTGTTGCCGGCATGGACAAGGCGGAGCGCAGTTCCGCAAAATGGCGAAGAGAGGTTGAGAATAGTGCAAAGGCAGTTGGTACTGCCATAGGTGCTGGAATCGCCACTGGCATTACGGCTTTGACTGCAATGACCATCTCTGCTGTCAATTCCGCATCTGAAATAGTTAATCTGGCAGCAGTCGCAAACGTCAGCGTCACTGATTTCCAGAAGATGGCGGTGGGCGCCAAGACTGTAGGGATTGAACAAGACAAGCTTGCTGACATTCTCAAGGATGTGAATGACAAGGTCGGTGACTTTTTAAACACCGGCGGCGGTGGCATGGCTGATTTTTTTGAGCAGATTGCTCCTAAGGTCGGAGTCACGGCGGATCAGTTCAAGAACCTTAGCGGTAGCCAGGCTCTGGGTCTTTACGTCTCCAGCCTAGAGAAAGCAAAAGTCAGTCAGTCTGACATGACCTTCTACCTCGAAGCGATCGCTAGTGATGCAACGGCCCTGCTGCCGCTGCTGCGGAATAATGCTGAGGGATTCAGGAAGTATGGTGACGCAGCTGAGGCGGCCGGCGCTGTAATGGACGAAAAAACCATTCTGGCGGCGAAGCAGTTCAGCACGGAGCTTACTGTTTTAGGGACATATCTAGGATCGGTTAAAACCGCACTTGCTGCTGAGCTGATGCCCGTTTTGGCGCAGTTCTCTAAAGATCTGACTGATACCACCGTTAATGCTGGAGGGCTTCAGAAAAAGGTCAAGGAGCTCGCCAGCGACCTAGTTGAAGCTGTCGCGGTTACCGCCACTTTGGCAGACGGTCTTGGAAGAACATTTAAAGTTGTTGCTGGAGTTATTGCTTCAGGGTTCGCAACTACTTTCAGTTATATTCAGCAGCTCGGCGCCGCTGGTAACAAGATTCTTGGCGCTATCACGTTCGGAGACATGTCAAAGAATTTCAAAGCAGATGCTGCGAAATTAACCAGCGATGCTGTGGACAACATGACTACGGCGAACTCAATCGTCATAGATTTGATGAAAGAGTTCGACAAGCCCTGGGCTGGTGACGCAATCCGCCAGTACGTCATTGATGCAAAAAAAGCAGCAGCTGAGCTTGGAACAATTACACCCCCCGGGACGTTTACGCCGACAACTCCTGATCAGCAAGCAGCCGCCAAAGCAGCCGAAGCAGCAGCCAAGAAGCTGCAGGGCCAGTTCGACACAGCCGAGGAGGGCTACAAACGGCAGATCGCGCTGATCAACACGGAGACCGACAAGCGCAAGGAGGCCACAGAGGTTGCCAAGCTGCAGTTTGAACTGGAGTCGGGAAACCTCACAGGGCTGAGCGCCAAGCAGCAGGAGCGCCTGAAGGGCTTGGCCGCCGAACTGGATCAGTTGAAAAAGCTGAAGCAGGCCAAGGAGGATGACAAGGCGGTCAGCGAGTTTGGCGCGAGCGTGAAGCGGCAACTGGACATCGACCAGCGCGCCCTGGACGCGCCGTTGCTAAATGCCTACAGCAGCGACGAGATGAAGCAGCGGGCCTTGGATCTGCTGACCATCGAGCAGGACTATCAGGACCAGCTTGAGGACCTTCGCCAGCGGCATGAGGCCGGCGACGTTTCGGATTCGGCCTATGAGCGTGAGACGAAGATCCTCAACGACGCGCTCGAAGAACGCCGGGCCATGCAGGAGAAGTACTACGAGGACATCGACAAGCTTCAGCTCAATGGTACGGCTGGCTTCCTGAGCGGCTTCGCCACCCAGGCCGAAGCGGCGATGGACCTTTATGGCAGCATGCAGCAGGTTGGCGCCGATACCTTGGCCAACCTGACAGATGCTGTTACCGACTGGGCCGAGACCGGCAAACTCGACATCAAGGGTTTCGCCTCAACGTTCATTCAATCCATGGGCCATGCACTGCTGTCCTTTGCCGCCGCGCAGGTGGCCATGGCCGCGCTGAACGCCTTCGTCTCCATGATAGGCGTTCCGTTTGTAGGCCCTGCCATTGCACCTGGTGCTGCAATCGCCGCCGCCGGCGCCGCTGGTGTGCTCATGTCCGCTGTTGGCGCCTCGCTGGATGGCCAGGCGCACGACGGCATCGATTACGTGCCGGCTGATGGCACCTGGAACCTGAAAAAAGGCGAGCGGGTAACCACTGCTGAGACCAGCGCGAAGCTTGACCGGACGTTGGATGATGTTGCGAAGAATAGCGGCGGGGGCGGCGGGGTGCGTGATGTGAAAATCATAAACAACGGGCAGCCTGCAACCGCAAGGATGCAAATGGACGGGGCCACCATGACTCTCATCCTCGATGCTGTGGCGGCGGATTTCAGCTCCAGCCTTGGCCGGAATGGACGGTACTCGAAGGCGGTGGAGGGAACCTACGGAACTAGGAGGGTCCCGAAATGACGGCCCTCGAAGTCGTTTATGCATCCGGTGGCGACATCATCGTCCCAACTCTGGAGATCTCGTGCCCGGCCTGGGACAAGACGCTGTACCTGGTGCAGGACTACGAAGACTTCCGGGCGACGACCGAGGCAGGCAAAACGGTCACGTTCCTGGCCTCGTCCATTGACGTGGCGTTGCCGGCCAAGGACAACTCCGGCGCGCAAACGCTTACCTTCGTGATCGACAATGTGACCGGTGAGGCCCAGCAGCTGCTGGACGCCTCACTTGCCGCTGAGGCCAGGGTCACCATGGTTTATCGAGAGTACCTTGCCAGCATTCCCGGTGAGCCCGCTGATCGACCATACCGCATGACCTCGTTCGGCGGGACCATGGATGGGCCCACCGTCCAAGTCGAGGCCGGCTACTACGACCTGATCAACATGATGTGGAACAGGGACCGATATACCACCGACTTTGCCCCAGGGCTGACATACCTCTAACCCATGTACAACAAATATTTCACCGCGACGTATGAAGACGGGGCGCGAGGCGAGATCGTGGGCGGCCGGTACCTGCTCGACTGCTGGGGCTTGGTACTGGCTATCCGCGAGGAAGTGCTGGGCCTGCCTCCGCTACCGGCCTTCGGCCCGATCGACCGCCGAGACCTTCGATCCTCCGCTAAGGCATATGCCAAGTACTCCGACCTCATGCCCGTTGGCCCGCCGGCGCCGGGCGCGATCGCGGCCGTCATCCATGGCGGGCTGTGTACCCATGTCGGGGTGGTTGTCCCGATTGACGGAGAACTCCGCGTCTTCGAGATCAACCCTGTTGCCGGGGTTACCAACATGCGCCTGATCGACTTCGAGCGATCCTACCCAAAGGTCAAATACCATCGTGATCGAGATCTTTCCGAGCAAGCTTGAAGGCGGGCCGCTTGAGCGTCATCCGCTGGAACAGGCCACGACCATCGAGGCCTGGCTGAAGGCAAAGGTGCGGGGCTATGAGCCGCGCCCGGTGCCGCCGATCAGTATCGTGGTGAACGGCAGCCTGGTTGCCGCATCCGCCTGGGGTGAAACCGAGGTCGGGCCAGACGATCAGGTGTCGATCTACATCGAGCCGAAGGGCAGCTCCCTCAAGACTATTTTCAAGCCTGGCCCGCTGGCCAAGCTGTTCGGGCTGGGCAACCCGTTCGACCCGGTGAAGCCGGCCACGCCGAACATGCAGAACCGCACCTCGCGGGAGCTGAACCTGTCGACGGTGAAGGGTAACCAGGCCGCGCTGAACGACGCCATTCCCGAACTGGCTGGTTCCCCGAAACGCTATCCCGACTACCTGGTGCCCGCTCACCGCTACTTTGGCGAGCCAAACGAGCAGTGGACGGAGCTCTTGCTGTGCATTGGCAAGGGCAAGTATCAGGTGCTGCCGGGCAACGTCATGGTGGGTGACACCACCATCGCCTCGCTGGGCTCGACGGCCAGCTACAAGGTATTCGGCCCCGGCGAGGACCTGTCGGCCGAAACGGCTGCCCAGTGGTGGCATAGCTCGACCGAGGTTGGCTCGACCAACACCGGCAGCGCTGGCCTCACGCTGACGACCACTGTCGCGGTACAGCAGCAGTTCGCCGGCAACGCGGTCGTTGCCTCTGATTACGTCCTGACGGTGCCCGAAGGGGCTGGCTGGTTTCCGTTCGGGTGGGACGGCGGGATGATCGCCAGGGTTGAGATCCTGTACCCATACACTTTCACTGCGCCGGCAGACGGTACCGCCACGGTCATCAGCGGCAAGCACCTCCCGATGCTGGGGGCGTTCGTCGGGATGAAGGTCGAACTGGCCGGGGCTAATGCCGGCGAATACGTGGTGGCCACCTACACCCCGGAGGTGCCCGCTACGCCTGAAGTGCCTGGATCGCCTTCAATGGTCACGGGCAGCGCCGCGCCAAGCCGTTTCAACTTTGACGTATCGCCCGTCAGCTTTACGGTATCCCGGGGCGCGAGTGATTTCCCGGTAACCCTGAATACCGCGACCACCAATCTGGCCGGCCTGGTCTCTGCTGTGAATACGGCACTGGCCGGTACCGCTTTGGTGGCGAGCGCCTCCAGCGGACGACTGCGCATTGCCGAGCAGGCCGCTCCCTTCACCGGTACCGAACTTGTCCTGAGCGGTTCGGCCGACGACGTGTTCGGGGTGTCGCCGGTGTTCGTGACCGGCGTGAAGTCAGAGGCCGCAGTAGACGGTGAGTTCGCCAAGATGACCCTGGCCTATGACGGCGGCGCGTCGGCGATCGGCCTGCAAGTGGGAGATCTGCTGGCCTCAATCGGTTATCGCGGCCTCCGCTACCGGATTACGGCCGTATCCGATGACGCCGAGGATGATGATGAAGATACCGAGGTGGACGAAAGCCACGGCCCATCGGCTATTACGCTTTCCCGCCTGACGGATACGGGCGCAGAGGATGATGACTGGGAAGGCTTCGACGCGCTGCAGACCAGCGATGTGAATATTGTGCTAGATGGCTCGACCACCGAGGGTGATTGGTCTGGGCCGTTTGCAGTGGTGCCGGAGGGTGAGGTTACCCGTCGCCTGGAAATCGACTTCTTCTTCCCGCAAGGGATGATCCGCTACACCGAGAAGAATGGTAATCAGCGGCAGGTGAGCGTCAAGGTCGAGATCCAGTACCGCGACATTACAACCGCCGGCGCCTGGACCTCGGTCACTTCGACCTACACCGCCATGTCACCCGATCAGATGGGTTTTACCCGGAAGATCTCTATCCCGGCAGCAATGCGGCCGGAGGTGCGTGTGCGCCGTATTGGCGAGGAATCGACGACATCGAACAAGCAAGATCGCGTGCAGTGGTACGGCCTGCGCGGGCGCATTGAGCGCGTACCGCGTCGGTACGAAGGTGTCACGGTAATGGTGGTCTACGTCAAGGGCAGTAATCGCCTTTCGGCCCAGTCCGAGACCATGGTTTCCGTGCGGCCGACCCGGGTACTTCCTGTGCGCAGCGGTGGGGCCTGGGCGGTGGAAACGCCCACTCGGGACATCGTGCCGTGGGTGGCGCACGTGGCGCGCACGATTGGCTACACGGACGATGACCTCGATCTGCCGGAACTGGATCGACTTGATGCCATCTGGAAGGCTCGCGAGGACCGTTTTGATCTTGCGGTGACTGGCCAGGAAACGGTGCTTGAGGCACTGAACAACGCCCTGATGGCAGGGTTTGCCGAGTTGACCATTGACCGCGGCCTGATCCGGCCAGTGCGTGACGAGCCGCGCGCGGTGTTTGAGCACATGTACACCCCGCAGAACATCATCGGCAACCTGACGCGCAAGTTCACCACTGTCAGGCCGGACGACTACGACAGTGTCGTTGTCGAATACGTCGACGAAAGCACCTGGCAGAAGGAGACGGTCAAGTGCTGGTTGCCCGGCGACGCAGGGGCCAAAACGGAGAAGATCACGCTGCAAGGGGTGATCAACAGGGACAGGGCCTGGCGGATCGGCATCCGGCAACGTCGCCGCTACAAGTACCAGCGCCATGGCTACAGCTTCACCACAGAGCTATCGGCGATGAATAGCCGGTACAAGAGCTACTGCGCTGCCGCTGACGACATCCCGGGGTATGGCCAGAGCTCTGTCCTCATCGACTTCCAGGTAGGCAACAGCCTAACCCTGCTGGAGAGCTCTGAGCCGCTAACTTGGGAGGAAGGGGCCGGCCACGTTGTTGGCTTGCGCAAGCCGGACGGCACACTCAGTGGCCCATGGCCGGCCACCCGAGTCGATGACACGCGGCTGACGGTGCCGGGGCTGGACTTCGAACCCGACCTGAGCTGGGACATCGAGCCGCCATACCTGCTGTTCGGCACAACCACCAGGTGGTGCTATCCGATCCTAATTGACTCCATCGCTCCGAAGGACTTCACGACCGATGTTGAGGCCGTGAACTACGACGTGCGCGTGTACGCCGACGATGACAACTTCGCACCACCACGGGGATCTACTTGATGCTCTCTATACCTGACGGCCTGCCGCTGCCGTTGCGCGAGGGCTACGGCTTCTCACCGGTTAGCCCGATTGTCAGGACGACGATGGCCAGCGGGCGAGCCATGCAGCGCAGACGGTTTCGCAGTGTTCCCACGATGGTCAGCGTTTCCTGGCTGCTCACCTCCGCACAGGCCCGCCTGTTCGAAGGTTGGTGCAAGTGGGGTATTGGGTATGCGGACTGGTTCCTCTGTCCGATCAAGAGCCCGCTTGGCATAAAGCCTACGCGGGCCAGGTTCACCGACATTTACCAGGGGCCTGAGCTGGTTGGCGTCGACCTCTGGCGCTATACCGCCGAGCTTGAACTATTCGAACTGCCCATCGTTGATGAGGCCGAGTTCACCTCGCTGCTGGCCGGGATGCCGATCACGGTTATGACTGCTCAGCTCCGCGCCTTGCTGGAGCGCTGGTACACCCGATCATGGCCCGGCGCGCTGGCCACCTAATTCCCTGCCCACTTCGGTGGGCTTTTTTTCGCCTGGAGTAAACATGAGCGGAGCAGAAGATCTCGCGCGCTTGACACAAACGATCGACACGACGAATGAGTTGCTCTTGTCGGAAGAGATCAAGATGGTGGACGTTGGCGGCGGAACCCTGCGGCCGACCAACGCCAAGGTGTTGGCCGATCTTTCGACGCAGATGAGTGGAGCGCTCATCTACACCAGCACTGCGCTTGGTCTCGCTGGCACGGTGTCCGGAGGGTATTTCAGCGTGTTGGCCGCTGACGCCTCGGACTACCTGATCCTTTACCGAAATGAGGCTGGGGTCGCTGTAGAGAAGAAGCGCTACCCCTCATCGCAGGCGCTGTCAGAGGTGCAGGACGTGATCCGGCAGATCGAGGCGGAAGAATCCGATGCCTTCAGCTTCGAGGATGAGTTCCGTTACATCCTGATGCGCCTGCTTCGTGATGGTACGCTCGATCTGCTCGGTGGGCAGCTGAGGAACAATGGCGATGGCCTGGAAGTCAGCGACCCTAACGGCTTCATCGTGGCTCGTTTCGGCTCCCTGAGCAGCTTCGTGAACGGCCTGACGTTCCAGCCCACGGAAGAGGAAGGTATCG
>NZ_JBTRAR010000043.1:0-12888 GCF_054611535.1 Pseudomonas sp. VEM90
ACACCGGTTGGCGATACACCGGGTGGTGAAACACCGGTTGGCGATACACCGGGTGGTGAAACACCGGTTGGCGATACACCGGGTGGTGAAACACCGGTTGGCGATACACCGGGTGGTGAAACACCGGGTGGTGAAACACCGGTTGGCGATACACCGGGTGGTGAAACACCGGTTGGCGATACACCGGTTGGTGAAACGCCGGTTGGCGATACACCGGTTGGCGATACACCGGGTGGTGATACCCCAGGTGGTGATATCCCTGTAGGAGCGGGTTTACCCGCGAAGAGGCCGGCACAGGCCATGAAAAAGGCGGCATATTACCAGCCGCCTTCCCCATAAAACGATCAGGGCCCCGTGATAATCAGCCTGTCTTGATCGGCCGCTTGTGCTGCCGCCAGTTGTCATCGATCTTCGACCAGGTCTTGCCATCGGTAATGGCCATCAGCTTGCGTCCATCCTTGAAGGTGGCCAGGAAGGTCGCTTCCTCTTCCTTGCCACCCAACCACAGCCCGGCCAGCAGCCCCACTGGCCCTGCCACCAAGGCGCCGGCCACGCCCCAGCCCAAGGCGCTGCCAAGGCTGCGGTTGGTTTCCAGGCTGGCCAGCCGCAAGTCGCTGATGCGTGCCAGGGAAATCCGCTCACCGGGTGAGGGGCTGCGCGCAGTCTTGAGTGTGAGCGATCCGTTGCGATACTCGCCTTCACCTTGCAAGAAATCGCCGGATTGCACCGTGAGTCTTGTCATAAAGTCATCCTGTCAGGGAAAGGGCATTTTCCAGCGCTTACTGAGCGCTGCCCCGGCAAGCAAGTCAACGGCATTGCGACGGAGGGTAGTGCGGTACTTTGTCGCCGTGGCCAATGGCCTCTTCGCGGGCACGCCCGCAGGTGTATCACTGCCCTGAGGTTGGTGAGGCACCTGTGGGAGCGGGCGTGCCCGCGAAGAATCCAGTGGTCATTTATCAGGCCACCTGCAAGGTGTTCTTGCGCTTACGCTCGGCCAGGCCCCACACCAGCAATCCCAGCCCGCCAATCACCAGCCCGGCCACCACAATCCCCATCCAGCCCTGGCGCTGGAACAGCTGCGTGCCCAGCAACGACCCAAGCGCCCCGCCAATGAAGTAGCAGGTGATATAACCGGCATTCAGCCGCGTACGTGCCTCGGGCCGCAGGGCGATCACCGCGTTCTGGTTGCTCACATGCACCAGCTGTACCGCCAGGTCGAGCATCAGCACGCCCAGCAGCAAGGCGAGCAGCGACTGTTCGGCAAACCCCAGCGGCACCCACGACAGCAGCAACACCACCAGGCCCACGGTGGTACCCAGCGACCCCTTGCCACGGTCCGCCAGGCGCCCGGCCCAGTTGGCCGACAACGCACCTGCCGCACCGGCCAGGCCGAACAGGCCGATCACTGCATCCGAATAGTGGTAGGGGCCTTTTGCCAACAGAAACGCCAGGGGTGTCCAGAACAGGGCGAACAGGCTGAATGCCAACAGACCGAGCAGCGAGCGCAGGCGCAGCACGGGCTCTTCGATGAACAGGCGGAACACGGAGCCGATCAGCGCCGGATACTTCAGCCCGGCGTGGCTGTGGTGCTGTGGCAGGCTGCGGTACAGCGCCACGGCGGTAAGTGCCATCAGCACGGCGGCCAGCACGTAGATACTGCGCCAGCCACCCAGCTCGGCCATGAAGCCGGCAGCAGTACGCGCCAGCAGGATGCCCAGCAGCAGGCCGCTCATCAGCGTGCCGATCGCGCGCCCACGCTGATGCGGCTCGCTCAGGGTTGCTGCCATCGGCACGAGGATCTGTGCCACCACCGAGAACAGCCCGGTCAGCGCCGTGCCGAGCAGCAGCCAGGGCAGGCTGGGTGCACAGGCGCTGATGACCAGGCCCAGGGTGGAGACAACGGTCATCACGGTAATCAACCGGCGCTGCTCGAACAGGTCGCCCAGCGGTGCCAGCAGCAACAGGCCAGCGCCATAGCTGAGCTGCGCGGCAATCACGATGCTGCCGGCGCTGGCGGTGCTCAGGCCAAACTGCTGGGCGATGCTGTGCAGCAGCGGTTGGGCGTAGTAGTTGCTGGCCACGGCCAGGCCTGTGGCGGTGGCCATCAGCAGGATCAAGGCGCGGCTGAGAGTGGGGGTGTGCATACAATTCTCGTGGGGCAGTCGTGTGTGGTGATGATTATCAGCAAGTGCCAGGCATGACACCAATGTATAGTTTTCAACCTATTCATCTTGAAAGCAGATAGATCGATGAACCTCAAGCAGCTCGAATATGCCCTTGCCGTGGCCGACACCGGCAGTTTTACCCGCGCGGCGGAGCGCTGCCATGTGGTGCAGTCGGCGCTCAGCCATCAGGTGGCGCGGCTGGAGGCGCAGTTGGGGGTGAGCCTGTTCGAGCGTAGTTCGCGACGGGTGCGCCTGACACCTGCAGGGGAGGCCTTTGTGCTCAGTGCACGGCCAGCGGTGGAGGCGGCCCGGCGCATTGCCGATGATGTGGCGGCGGCCTGCGGCCAGGTACGCGGGCGGCTGGCGATTGGTGAAATCAGCTCGCTCACCGCGCTGGACCTGGTCGACCTGTTGGCGGTGTTCCACGGTCTTTATCCGGATGTGGATGTACGCTGGCTCACGGCCAAGAGCGAATCGCTGATCGATGATGTGCTCGAGCGGCGCCTGGACGTGGGTTTTATCGGGCTGTGGCAGGGCGAGGTGGTGCAGGGGGTGCAGCATCGCTTGCTGGCCAGGGAAGAACTGGCCGCTGTGTTGCCGTTGGGGCACCGCTTGGCGGGCAGGGCACAACTGGCGCTGGCTGACCTGGCAGGCGAGGTGTTGGTGGATTTCCCCGAAGGCACCGGGGCGCGACGACAGACCGACGAGGCGTTTCAGGCGGTGGGGTTGCAGCGCAGGGTGCAGTTCGAGATCGGGCATGTTCGTCTGGTGGAGAAATTCGTGCAGCGGGGCATGGCCGTCGGCCTGGTGCCCGAGCGGGTGGCTCAGGGCATCGAAGGGGTGGCCGTGGCGCGGTTGGTGGATGCGCCGGTACGGCACTTGTATGCGGTGTGGTCGTCCAGCCCCACACCGGCTGCCCGGGCTTTTCTGGACGTGATGGAACAAGGCCTGGGGGCAAGGAAAGGCTAAGCCTGTGCCGGCCTTTTCGCGGCACAGGCAACCTTTCAATCAGGCTGCAAACCCACCGTCCACCGTCAGGCTGGCACCGGTGATATACCCGGCTTCAGGCCCCGCCAGGTAAGCGACAAAGCTGGCAATCTCCTCCGGCTCGCCGTACCGCCCAATGGCCATCAGCGGAACCAGGCTCTCGGCGAACTCGCCACTGGCCGGGTTCATGTCGGTGTCTACCGGGCCGGGCTGCACGTTGTTCACGGTAATGCCCTGCGGCCCGAGGTCGCGTGCCATGCCGCGGGTCAGGCCAACCAGTGCCGACTTGCTCATGGCGTACGGTGCACCGCCGGCAAACGGCATGCGCTCGGCGTTGGTGCTGCCAATGTTGATGATGCGACCCCCTTGGCCCATGTAGCGTGCCGCGGCCTGGCTGGCTACAAATACGCTGCGTACGTTTACGGCCAGCATGTGATCGAAGTCGGCCAGGTCGAACTCGGTCACCGGGGCCACTGCCAGCACACCGGCGTTGTTGACCAGGATATCCAGCCGGCCGAAGGCCTTCACGGTGTCATCCACCGCCAGTTGCACGGCTGCCGCATCAGCGCTGTCAGCCCGCAGGGCCAAGGCTTTGCCGCCGTTCTCGGTAATTTCCCGAGCCAGTTCTTCAGCCGGGCCGGCAGAGCTGACATAGGTGAAGGCCACTTGCGCGCCTTCGCGGGCCAGGCGCCGCACGATGGCTGCGCCAATGCCTCGGGAGCCGCCCTGAACCAGGGCCACTTTGCCTTCGAGTATAAGTTGCTTGGACATGCTGTTCTCCTGCTGGAAGCCAGGCCGAAATGCCTTGGATGGGCACAGTATCGGCGCTCGATTGCCTACTGATAAGATGGTAATAACTATCAGCAGAGTAAACCTTTGGTTGCTAATCATGGCCATGGAATCGTTCAGCGCGTTGGAATGCTTTATCCGCAGTGCCGAGGTCGGCAGTTTTGCCGAAGCCGCCAGGCGCCTGAGCCTTACCCCGGCCGCCGTGGGCAAGCACGTTGCGCAGCTGGAAGCGCGCCTGGGTGTGCGGTTGTTCCAGCGTAGTACCCGCAAGCTGACCTTGACCGAAGCGGGGCAGCGTTTTCTCGGCGAGGTCAGTGACAGCTTTCGCACCATTCAGTACGCCGTGGCCAACCTGGCCAGTGCAGAAGGCCAGCCGGCCGGGTCGTTACGGGTGAGCATGGGCACGGTGTTCGGGCGCTTGTACGTGCTGCCGTTGCTGGGGGAATTCTTGCGCCGCTACCCGGCGATTACCCCGGATTGGCATTTCGACAACCGCCAGGTCGACCTGATCGGCCAGGGCTTCGATGCAGCGATTGGCGGTGGTTTCGAACTGCCGCCAGGGGTGGTGGCGCGCAAGCTGACCCCGGCGCACCGGGTGTTGGTGGCGGCGCCGGCCTATCTGCAGCGGCACGCGCCGATAGAAGACCCGCAGGTGCTGCAACGCCATGACGGCATCCTGGTCCGGTCACCGCAGACCGGGCGGGTGCGCTCGTGGCCGTTGACCAGCCGTTGGCAGGCGCAGCAGCCGCTGCAATTGCGCCAGGCGATGACCATGAGCGATTCGGACGCGGCGTGCGCAGTGGCCGAGCAGGGGCTGGGTATTGCCCTGGTGAGCCTGCCGTTTGCCGTGCCCTACTTGCTGGCCGGTCGGCTGCTGCGGGTGTTGCCGGACTGGTATGTGGACGATGGGTATATCAGCCTGTATTTCGCCGAGCACAAGCTGTTGCCGGGCAAGACCCGGGTGTTCGTCGATTTTGTGGTGGAGCAGTTTGCCGAGCAGGGGCTGGCGGGGCGTTTCGATGCCTTGCAGGCCCTTTAGAGAATTATTGCCTGTGCCGGCCCTTTCGCGGGCCCGCCCGTTCCCACAGGGATATCACAGCCCTGAAGACAGTGGGAACCTTGTGGAAGCGGGCGTGCCCGCGAAGAGGCCGGTTCAGACAACATCGACAATGAACGATACCTGCGCCCCCAGGCTCACCTCGTCATCCACCCGCTTGCCCAGCAACAGCTGCCCCAGCGGCGATCGTGGGGTAATCACCGTCACCAACCCGTCCCCCTCGCCAATCTTCAATCCCGCTGCCTCAGGCCCGAGAAACAGCCGGCGCTGCCCGCCGTCTTCATCTTCCAGGGTCACCAGGTTGCTTACCTGCACGCCGCGCGCCGGGTCGTAGTCACGCAGCAGCAACTGCTGGTAGATCACCAGCGCCTGGCGGATCTCGGCACTGCGGCGGGCCTGGCCGGTGGCCAGGTACGAGGCCTCCAGGCCCAGCGTGTCATACTTGTTCTCGGCAATGTTCTCTTCGGCGGTGGCGGCCTCGTAGGCGGTTTGCGCCGCGCGGGTCAGCACGTCCAGGTCATGCTCGAGGGTGGCGACAATCAGCGCCAGCAGGTGGGGCTTATCCATGGTCAGTAACAGAACTCCAGCACGTTGGCCTGGCTTTTTTCGGTGGGCGCGGTACGGTTTTGCTGTAGCCAGAACTGGCACTTGGGGCTGTTGAGGTTGCGCGGGTTGCCCTGTGCGGCATCGGCGGCCTGTTGCAGCGCCTGTTTGTGCAGGATGTCCTTGTAGCGTTCGAACATCTCGGCCTGGCCATCCTGGGCAGTGGCCGGCGCGGGTGTTGCAGCGGCACGGTAGGCGTGGGGGGCTACAACCTGGGCCAGGGGTTGCACCTGCTGGGGCCACAACTGTTGTGCCAGCCACAGGCTCGCGGCAATGGCCATGGCGCCTAGCCACAGGCCCAAGGCAACGCACATGATCAACGGCAACGGCTTGAGGGTGATCTTCAGTTCACGGTGGCGTGGCATGGCAGCCTCCTGGCAGCGTGGTAGGGGGGCATTGTCGCATGCGCTTGGGCATTTTTCTGCGCAGGTGCTTTTGTCAGCGCCAATTTATGCGCAGAATTCGCGGTTTTTGCACCAGCACGGGAGGGGCGCATGAAAGCCACCTGGGACATCTTCTGCAGCGTCGTCGACAACTACGGCGATATCGGCGTGACCTGGCGCCTGGCCCGGCAGTTGGTGGCCGAGCACGGCCTGGCGGTGCGCCTGTGGGTGGATGACCTCAACGCTTTCACGCCCATGTGCCCTGGCGCCGACGCCACGGCTGCGCAACAGTGGCAGCACGGCGTGGATGTGCGCCACTGGCCGGCAGCGTGGTTGCCGGTGGCGCCGGCCGATGTGGTGATCGGCGCGTTTGCCTGCCAGTTGCCGGCGGCGTATGTCGAGGCCATGCGTGCCCGTCCGCAGCCGCCGCTCTGGCTCAACCTCGAGTACCTGAGTGCCGAGGACTGGGTGGAGGGTTGCCATGGGTTGCCTTCGCCGCAGCCCAACGGTTTGCGCAAGGTATTCTTTTTCCCGGGCTTTACCGACAAAACGGGCGGTTTGCTGCGCGAGGGTTCGCTGCTGGCCCGGCGTGATGCGTTCCAGCAGTCGGCGGAGGCGCGCCGTGCCTTTTTGCAGGGGCTTGGTGTAGACCCTGTGCCGGGTGCGTTGCTGATCTCGCTGTTCGCCTATGAAAACCCACAGCTGGGCAGCTGGCTTGATGCCCTGGCCACGGCTGACCAGGCCTGCCACCTGTTGGTCCCGCAGGGGCGCATCGTCGCGGGGCTCAGCCAGTGGCTGGGCGAGGGGCCGCTGCACGTGGGTGATGTGCGCACGCGTGGGGCGCTGACCGTTCAGGTACTGCCTTTCGTCAGCCAGGACGACTTCGACCGGCTGCTATGGAGCTGCGATTTCAATGCCGTGCGTGGCGAAGACTCGTTCGTGCGTGCGCAGTGGGCGGGGCAGCCGATGCTGTGGCACATCTATGTGCAGGACGAGAATGCTCATTGGGAAAAGCTCGAAGCGTTCCTCGCGCATTATCGCTGCGGCCTGTCAGACGATGCCGATGCAGCCCTGTTGGGCCTGTGGCGTGCATGGAACATGGATTTCGACATGGGCCAGGCCTGGCGGGCGGCCCGCCAGCATTGGCCGGAACTGCAGCAGCATGCCCGCCGTTGGGGGGCGCGACAGGCCGCTCAGCCGGACCTTGCCGAAGCGCTAGTACACTTTTACCGAAATTCGCTATGATACGCGGCCTCGATTTTTATAAATCCATCCAGATTCGGATACTTCGTAATGAAAACTGGTAAAGAACTGAAACCCGGTACCGTACTGCGGATCGACAACGACCCGTGGCTGGTTCAAAAAGCTGAGTTCACCAAGTCGGGCCGTAACAGCGCGATCATGAAGACCAAGCTGAAGAACCTGCTGACCGGCTACAAGACCGAAACCGTGTACGGTGCGGACGACAAGCTGGACGACGTGATCCTGGATCGCAAAGAAGCGACCCTGTCGTTCATCAATGGTGACGAGTACACCTTCATGGACACCACCGACTACACCATGTACGAGCTGAACGCCGAAGACATCGAAGCCGTTCTGCCGTACATCGAAGAAGGCATGGAAGACGTCTGCGAAGCCGTGTTCTTCGAAGGCCGTCTGGTGTCGGTTGAGCTGCCGACCACCATCAGCCGTAAAGTTGTCTACACCGAGAACGCTGCTCGCGGTGACACCTCCGGCAAAGTCATGAAGCCTGCCAAGCTGGCGAACGGTACCGAGATCTCGGTTGCCGACTTCATCCAGATCGACGAGTGGATCGACATCGACACTCGCGACAACAGCTTCAAAGGCCGTTCCAAGAAGTAATGCTTCTTGCGAGACGCAAAAAACCCGGCGCAAGCCGGGTTTTTTTATGCCTGTGTGCTCGTGCTTTTGTGGGTGCAACTGTCGTGCTCAATTTCTAAAAGCTGGCGCAGATCCGTGTGGGAGCGGGCTTGCCCGTGAACACGGGCGGAGCCCGTGCCATCCACCGCGGTGTATTCTTCGCGGGTAAACCCGCTCCCATAGGGGATCGCGCAAGCCTTTGCGCCTTAGACGGTTACGTGCAGGCGCACATCCACATTACCGCGGGTGGCATTGGAATACGGGCACACCTGGTGCGCCTTTTCCACCAGCCCTTCGGCATCGGCCTGGGCCAGGCCCGGCAGGTTGATGTGCAGGTCGATGTCCAGGCCGAAACCGCCCGGGATCTGGCCGATGCCCACCTTGGCGGTGATCGAGGTATCTGCCGGCAGGGCTTTCTTCTCTTGCCCGGCCACGAACTTCAAGGCGCCGATGAAGCAGGCCGAGTAACCGGCGGCGAACATCTGCTCGGGGTTGGTGCCGTCACCGCCCGCGCCACCCAGTTCCTTGGGGGTGCTCAGGCTGACGACGAGCTTGTCGTCGCTGGAGCGGGATTTGCCGTCGCGCCCACCGGTGGAGGTTGCTTCTGCGATGTACAGCGGAGTGACCTTTTGCATCTTGAGCCTCGCTAATGTGCTGTGCACTCCCGTTTGCAGGAGGGCGGGGGTTGGTGTGGGATTTAAATTAGCGCGCAATTAGTTAGCGCGCAAGATAAATCATCGCCGTTCATCGGAACGGCCATTTCACAGCATAGCGTTCAGAGGTTTTTTTGCAGGTTGTCGCGCAGGATCAGCAGGTCGGCTTGCAGTTGCTGCAGCTGCTCCAGGCTGCGCCCGCTGGCCTTGAGAATGCATTGCGGCACCTCTTTGGCCTGCTGTTGCAGGGCGCGGCCCTTGTCGGTCAGTTGCACCATCACTACCCGTTCATCTTCGCGGCTGCGGTTACGCTGCAACAGGCCTTCGCTTTCCAGGCGCTTGAGCAGCGGGGTCAGCGAGCCCGGGTCGGTCAGCAGGTGCTGGCTGATTTCGCCCACGGTCAGGCCGTCACGCTCCCAGAGCACGAGCATGGCAAGGTATTGCGGGTAGGTCAGGCCCAGCGCCTGCAGCAGCGGCTTGTAGACCTTGGTCATCAGCAACGAGGTGGAGTGCAGGGCGAAACAGACCTGATTGTCCAGCAGCAGCTCGTCACAGGAGGCTTGGGTGTCGGCGTTCATGCAGGTCCTTGAAAGTGATCAATGGAAAATTCTGGCACGCTGATCATCAGTGCGCGAGTTAATCGCGCAGTTCACTGCGCAAGGCCAGGTCCCAGGGTGGAATCGGGCTGAATCGGCTCTTGAGGAATTCGAGCAGCAAACGGCTGCGAGAGTTCGTTTCATGTGCCAGGCGTAGCGCGTAAATGCCGCTGGTCTCGGCTTCAGGCAAGCCGCCGTCGCAGAACAACGGGATCAGCTCACCGCGCAGCAGGTATTCACTGATCAGCCAGGTGGGAAGGTGGGCTATCCCCAGGCCGGCGAGGGCGCCGAACAACAGGGTTTCGGCGTTGTTGGCGGCCATGCGCATGCGCGCGGGGCGATACAGGCGGGTTTGCCCGGCCACACTGAAGCGCCAGGCGAACGGCGGCGCCAGGCCATCCCAGTCGAGCCCGTCATGCCCGGGCAGTTCGCTGGGGCAGGTGGGGATGCCGCGGCTGGCCAGGTAGGCGGGGCTGGCGCAGGCGATGCGCACCATGTAGGCGAGCGGCGTGGCGACCAGGCGGGTGTCGGCCAAAGGGCCGGCGCGCAGCACCAGGTCGACCTCGCCCAGGTGGCTGCCCTGCAGGTCGACGAAGCTGTCGATCAACCGCAGTTGCACGTCCAGGCCCGGGTAGGCCACCAGGAAGTCGGCAATGGCCGGGGCCAGGTGGCGGCGGCCAAACGCGGCAGGTGCGTCGATGCGGATCAGGCCTTCCGGGGCATTGCTCAGTGACACCGCTTCAGCCCTGGCCAGGCGCAACTCCTCGATGATGCGCCTGGCCCGTTCGGCAAAGGCATTGCCTGCAGGCGTGGCCCGCACCGCGTGGGTGCTGCGGGTGAACAGGCGGCTGCCGACGGCGCTTTCCAGGTTGTCGATGCGCCGTGCTACCGCAGACGGGGTCAGCGGGTGGCGACGGGCGGCGGCAGAAAAGCTGCCGGTTTCCAGTACATCGAGGAACAGGCTCAATTGGTCGGTCAGGGTATCGGGGCTCATGGCTGCCTTGCTTTTGCGAAAAACGCACAGCCATTGTGCGCTGCTGTGCGTTTCCCCGCCAGCGCGCAATCGTTAGCATGCTCGCATTATTGGTACAGGCGGACGAGGCCCTGATGATCGAGTGGTTGTTGTATATCGTGCTGGGCGCAGCCCTAGGCACTATGGGGGGCTTGTTTGGCATAGGCGGCGGGCTGATTGCGATTCCGGCGCTGGGCGTGCTCTTCGGCCTGGACCAGCAGTTGGCGCAGGGGACCGCGTTGGTGATGGTGGTGCCGAACGTGCTGCTGGCGCTGTGGCGGTATCACCAGCGCAACCGCATCGCGTTGCGCCATGCGTTGCCGCTGTCGGCGTGCAGCTTCCTGTTTGCCTGGCTGGGGTCGATCTGGGCGGTGGGGCTTGATGCGCATTCCATGCGCCTGGGTTTTGTCGGCTTTCTGGTGGTGCTGGCGGTGTGGAACGTGGTGCGGATGTTCATGAAAGTGTCGCCGCCGAGTGCCGAGCTGCGTCATGCCTGGCCGTGGCTGGGTGTGCTGGGCAGCTTTGCCGGCACAATGGGCGGCTTGTTCGGGGTGGGTGGGGCCGTGGTGGCCACGCCGGTCCTGACCAGTGTGTTCGGCGCTACCCAGGTGGTGGCGCAGGGGTTGTCACTGGCGCTGGCGGCGCCGAGTACCGTAGTCACGCTGGTGACCTATGGCGTGCACCATAGCGTTGACTGGGGGGTGGGGATTCCGTTGGCGGTGGGGGGCTTGCTCAGCATCAGCTGGGGCGTGAAGCTGGCCCACGCGTTGCCGGAGAAGGCATTGCGGGCAATGTTCTGCGTGTTTCTGGTGGTCTGTGCGGTGATGCTGGGGTTTGAGCTGTGAGATTTTTGGGCCGCTTTGCGGCCCCAGATTACTTGAAACCCTCAACGATGTAGTCGGCCATGCAGTCGGTAATGGGCGAGGGGGTCTGGGTACTGCGCACCAGCATTACATTGGCCATCGGTAATTGCGGCAGCCCTTCGCTCTCACCCAGTACCCGGATGTTGCCCCCGATCAGGCTCTGCAACTGCGCGGTCACTGCCAGCCCGGCTGTGACGATGGCAAAGATTGCCGCCAGGCTCGGGCTGGTGTAGGCAATACGGTAGTCGATGCCCTGTGCCTCCAGCGCATTGCAGGTCCAGGCGCGACAGAAGCAGTCGGTGTTGAACAGCGCCACCGGCATCGGCCGTTGTTCGTGCGGGCAAAAGCCTTCTGCCGCGGCCCACACCAGGCGTTCCTGGCGCAGCAACTGGCCAATCTCGTTGCCGGGCTCGCGGGTGACGATGGTCAGGTCCAGATCCTGGCGCAGCATCAGATGCTTGGACGAGTCGCAATGCACTTCCACCTGCACCAGCGGGTAGGCCTGGGCAAAGCTCGACAGGATGGTCGGGAGGAAGCGCATGGCGTAGTCGTCCGGTGTGCCGATGCGCACCAGTCCAACCATGTGCGGCATGCGCAGGGTGTTGAACACTTCGCCATGCAATTTGAGAATGCGCCGGGCATACCCCAGCAGGACCTGGCCTTCGGCGGTCAGCCGCACCTGACGGCCATCACGTTCGAAGAGCTGGCGCTGCAGAACGTCTTCTTCCAGGCGTTTCATCTGCATGCTGACGGCTGACTGGGTGCGGTTGACCACTTCGCCTGCACGGGTAAAGCCGCCTTGCTCGGCAATGGCGACGAAGGTGCGCAGGACGTCCGCGTCGAGGCTCTGGTACTGGGACATTGCATCAATCTCCGAGATGCATCGCATCAGAAACATTCGTTGGATTGATCTTATGCCTGGCGTGAGACTGAAGCCATCAACACGGAGGGCTTCACGATGAAAGGTCATGTCAGCAGCATCCAGCAACCTGCCTTTTCCCTGAGCTACCTGTGGCATGCGGCCCTGCAGCGTCCGGCGCGTTGGCTGGAGTTGTACCGTCAGCGTCAGGAGCTGGCCAGCCTCAGTGATGCAACTTTGCGCGACTTGGGGTTGAGTCGGGCGGATATCCAGCAAGAGGCCGAGCGGCATTTCTGGGATGATCCACTGAGGAAGTGATGCCAGGCGTGGCAGTCGCTTCTGCTCCTGCTCCTGCTCCTGCTCTTGCTCTTGCTCTTGCTTTGGCTTTTGCTTCTAAGCGCGCGGTAGTTCAGGCGACGCAGATTGCGACTTCAGGAGGCCGAGCGCCGGTTCTGATCGGGCGTACAGTCCGTTTGCGATGGCGACGCCGACTCACCTTTCCGCCCTTACGGCGGGTCCCTTTTTGTCGTGGCAAAAAGGGACCAAAAACCGTCGGCTCCCATCATCCGGCCCCTGCGCTGCGCTCCGGGGTCCCCTCGCTCCGGCCTTGCTCCCGGGAGCACGCGCTGCAGGCCCCATCCATGGGGCCTCAGCGCTTGACGGGCATCCATGCCCGTCATCTCCCTCCGCAATGCCTCCACTCGGCCTCCTGAAGTCGCAATCTGCGTCGCCAGAACTACCGCGCGTTTAGAAGCAAGATCAAAAGCGAACTCGGTGATCGGCCGGCACCGCCGATGCATTCGGTGAGGTTCTGCCCGGTCATCTGGATAAGGACATCGCCGGCATGGCTGCCCTCGGCCTGGTGTGCCTGGAAGAGCGCCGTTGCTCTTGTTCTTGCTTTGGCTTTTGCTTCTAAGCGCGCGGTAGTTCAGGCGACGCAGATTGCGACTTCAGGAGGCCGAGCGCAGGGCTTGCGAAGGGAGGTGACGGGCATGGATGCCCGTCAAGCGCTGGGCCCCAGGATGGGGCCTGCAGCGCGG
>NZ_JBTRAR010000044.1:0-12055 GCF_054611535.1 Pseudomonas sp. VEM90
ATGCATCGCCGATGGTAGTGTGGGGTTTCCCCATGTGAGAGTAGGTCATCGTCAAGATTCATTTCGCAAAACCCCTATCTGCGCATGCAGGTAGGGGTTTTGTCTTTATGGGCCAAAAAATCTGGCCCTGCTCGAATCCAGCGGGCACGCCCGCTCCCGCGGCCTGATGGCATTCGGCCGTTTCATGTACGCATGATATCGTTCCCCTCTCAGCCATCAGCGCCTCCAGAGACCTTCCGATGCTCAACACCGCCCATCTCCACCCTGGCTTCATGATCGTCCACGGCAACCGCCTCGACGACCTGCGTAGCCTGGTAGTGAGCTGGATGCGTCGCTACCCGCTGGCGCCTCTGGAAAACGAAATTGCCCTGGTGCAAAGCAATGGTATCGCCCAATGGCTCAAGCTGGCCCTGGCTGAAGATCCGCAGGAAGACGACCTGGGCGGCTGCGGCATCGCCGCTGCAATCGATGTGCAACTGCCCGGTAGCTTTATGTGGCAGCTGTACCGCAGCGTGCTTGGCCGTAGCGAAATTCCCGAAGTGTCCCTGCTCGACAAGGCACCACTGACCTGGCGTCTGATGCGCCTGTTGCCAGCGCTCATCGAGCGCCCGCACTTCGAGCCACTGCGGCGCTTCCTCACCGACGACAGTGACTTGCGCAAGCGCTACCAGCTGGCCGAGCGCCTGGCCGACCTGTTCGACCAGTACCAGGTCTACCGCGCCGATTGGCTCAAGGACTGGGCCACCGGCGAGCATGTCATCAACACGGCCCGCGGCGAGCGCAAAGTCCTGCCGCCAGGCAACCGCTGGCAAGCCGAGTTGTGGCGAGCATTGCTGGAGGATGTTGGCGAGCAAGGCATGGCACAGAGCCGCGCCGGAGTACACCAACGCTTCATCGAGCGCATCAACAGCCTGGAGCAGGCGCCTGCCGGGCTGCCACCGAGGGTGATCGTGTTCGGTATCTCTTCGCTGCCGGCCCAGGCCCTGGAAGCGCTGGCAGGCCTTTCGCGTTTCAGTCAGGTCCTGTTATGCGTACACAACCCATGCCGCCACCACTGGGCCGATATCGTCGCCGACAAGGACCTGTTGCGCCACCAGTACAAACGCCAGCAACGCAAGCAAGGCATGCCCTTGCAACTGGACGACCAGACACTTCACCAGCATGCCCATCCGTTGCTGGCAGCCTGGGGTAAACAAGGCCGCGACTACATCAACCTGCTCGACAGCTATGACGACCCGGGCAGCTACCAGGGCGTGTTCAGCGACGGCCGCATCGACCTGTTCAGCGATGGTTCACCCACCACGCTGCTCAACGAACTGCAGGACGACATTCTGGAGTTGCGCCCGCTCGCCGAGAGCCGTGAACTGTGGCCGCCAGTGGACACCACAAAAGACCGCTCGATCCGCTTCCATATCGCGCACAGCCCGCAACGTGAAGTGGAGATCCTCCACGACCAGCTGTTGGCCCGCTTCAGCGCCGACCCTACTTTGCGCCCGCGCGACGTGATCGTCATGCTGCCGGACATCGACACTTACGCGCCACATATCCGCGCCGTCTTTGGCCAGTTGCAGCGCAACGACCCGCGCTACATCCCGTTCACCCTGACAGACCAGGGCCAGCGTGGTCGCGAGCCTTTGCTGATCGCGCTTGAGCACCTGCTCAAACTGCCTGACAGCCGCTTCGCGGTCAGCGAAGTGCTCGACTTGCTGGACGTGCCGGCAGTCCGCGCCCGCTTCGGCATTCGCGAAAACGACCTGCCCACGCTGCACCGCTGGATCGAGGGCGCTGGCATCCGTTGGGGCATTGACGCCGAGCAGCGGGCGAGCCTTGGTTTGCCCGCCGGGCTTGAACAGAACAGTTGGCGTTTCGGCCTGCGCCGCATGCTGTTGGGTTATGCCGTGGGGGTAGGCGAGGCCTGTGATGGCATTGAACCCTACGATGAAATCGGTGGCCTGGACGCGGCACTGATCGGCCCGCTGGTCGCGTTGCTCGATGCGCTCGAAGTCGCCTGCCAGGCCTTGTCCGAGCCTGCTACCGTCAGCCAGTGGGGCGAGCGACTGCATGCTTTGCTGAACGTGTTCTTCCTCGCCGAGGACGAGGGTGATGAATTCCTGTTGATGCAACTGCAGGATTTGCGCGATAGCTGGCTTGAGGTATGCGAGACCGTCGGCCTGCACGACCCGCTACCGCTTACCGTGGTACGTGAAGCCTGGCTGTCGGGCCTCGATCAGGGCAAGCTGTCGCAACGTTTCCTCGCCGGCTCGGTCAACTTCTGCACACTCATGCCCATGCGCGCGATCCCTTTCAGGGTGGTCTGCCTGCTGGGCATGAACGATGGCGACTACCCGCGTGCGCAGCAACCGCTGGACTTCGACCTGATGGCCAGCGACTACCGCCCCGGTGACCGCTCACGCCGCGAAGACGACCGTTACCTGCTGCTTGAAGCGCTACTGTCTGCACGTGACCAACTGTATGTCAGCTGGGTGGGGCGCAGTATCCGCGACAACAGCGAACGCCCGGCCTCGGTGCTGATCGGCCAGTTGCGCGATCACATCGCTGCCGGCTGGCATTTGGCCGACGCGCAGCAGGGGCAGCCAGTGAAACCGGGCGAGCAACTGTTGCACGCACTGACCCAGGAACACCCGCTGCAGCCGTTCAGCCCTCGGTACTTCCAGAAGGACAGTCCTCTGTTCAGCTATGCCCATGAATGGCAGGTGCTGCACCAGCAGGGTGAGGCAGACGAGCAGAGCGAGCCGGGCCTGCCGCCTTATCAGGACGCTGAAGCCCTCAGTCTGCACCAGCTGAATGATTTCTTGCGCCACCCGGTCCGGCACTTCTTCAGCCAGCGCTTGAAGGTGTACTTTGAGGCGCTGGAAGCGCCGACCCCGGACGAAGAGCCCTTCGTCCTCGATACCCTGCAACGCTACAGCGCCAGTGAAAGCCTGCTTGGCGCCGCCTTGGCCGCACCGGACCACGCCGAACAGGCCTTGCGCGCCCAGGCCCGACGCCTGCAGGCCTGCGGTTTACTGCCGCTAGCCGGTTTCGGCGAACTGCTGCAGAACGAGTTGATCGAACCGCTGCCGGATCTGCTGCAACGTCACCAGCAATTGCTGCAACGCTGGCCACAGCTGGTCGAGGGCGCTTTGCCGGTGCATTTCGAGCACGGTCAGCATCGACTTGAGGGCTGGCTGGGCCGGGTGTTCCAGGCGGAAGATCAGAGCCTTCTCAGCATCACCACAGTACCCAACACCATCAGTGCCGGGCGCAACAACCTCAAGTGGCACCGCCTCATTGCGCCCTGGGTTACGCACCTGGCGGCCTGTGCAGCGGGCTACCCCTATAACAGTGCATTGGTAGCCAGTGACCTGACCCTGTTGCTTGCACCGCTGCCGCAAGCGCTGGCCGCGCAACTGCTGGGCGACCTGTTGGTGGCCCGTCAGGCGGCAATGAATGCGCCGTTGCCAGTCGCGGCCAAGACCGCATTCGCCTGGTTGGCCCAGGACGATGCCGATAAAGCAATGGCCGCAGCAGCTCGCGCCTACGAAGGCGACGAACGCACCAGCTTTGGCGAGCGAAGTGAAAGCATTGCCCTGGCCCGCCAGTTCCGGGACTTTGCAGCACTCACCGCTGACGAGACGTTTGAAGGCTGGTGCGAAACCTTGTACCGCCCGTTGTTCACCGCCCCTTGGCAGACCTTGGGCAACCCGGAGAAAGGCGCATGACCCAGGACCGTCCTCTGGCACTGAGTTTCCCTCTGCACGGTAGCCAGCTGATCGAGGCCAGCGCTGGCACGGGCAAGACCTTCACCATTTCGGCGCTGTACCTGCGCCTGATCCTCGGTCACGGTGGCGAGCAGGGCTTCGAGCGCGAGCTGCTGCCACCGCAGATCCTCGTGGTGACCTTCACCGACGCCGCCACCAAAGAGCTGCGCGAGCGCATCCGCGCCCGCCTGGCTGAAGCCGCACGGTTCTTCCGTGGTGAGCTGGAAGGCGCTGATCCGCTGTTGCACCAACTGCGTGACGATTATCCGCAAGAGACTTGGCCGCGCTGCGCCGGCCGGTTGGAAATCGCCGTGCAGTGGATGGACGAGGCTGCGGTATCGACCATCCATGGCTGGTGCCAGCGCATGCTGCGCGAGCATGCCTTCGACAGCGGCAGCCTGTTCACCCAGACCCTGGAAACCGACCACAGCGAGTTGTTGGGCCAGGTCATGCGCGATTACTGGCGGCGCTTCTGCTATGGGATGCAAGGTGACCCACTGGCCTGGGTGCGCAGCAACTGGGGGAGCCCCGACGCCTTGCTGCCGCGCATTCGCCCGCTGTTCGGCCGTGTGCGCGCCCAGCAGGATGGGCCAGAGCCCGCCGCATTGATCCAGGCGTCGCTGCAGCAACGTGGCGCGCAGTTGGCCCGGATCAAGGCGCCATGGGCGCAGTGGGCCGAGGAGCTGCGGCAAATCTGCCGCGATGCGCTGGCTGCCAAGCAGGTCGACGGCCGCAAGATGCAAGCCCGTTACTTCGAGCCCTGGTTCGACAAGCTCTGCGCTTGGGCCAGTGATGAGCAACTGGTAGAGCTCGACTTGGGCACCGGCTTTACCCGGCTGACCCCGGCGGGCATGGCCGAGGCATGGAAGGGAGAGCCTCCCGAGCACCCAGCCCTCAACGCCATGCAGCACTTGCAGCAACAACTGCAGGCCCTGGACAGCCCGGATGCACCGCTGCTCGAGCACGCGGCCAGTTGGGTATCGGCGCGTTTCGAAGTGGAGAAGCGCCGGCGTGCAGAAATGGGCTTCGACGACATGCTCGTGCGCTTGCAGCAGGCGCTCGCCAGCGAGGCCGGCGAGCGCCTGGCCAGCCTGATCCGTGAGCAGTTCCCGGTAGCGCTGATCGACGAATTCCAGGACACCGACCCGGTTCAGTACGGTATTTTCGAGCGCATTTACCAGATCAGCGAGAATCGCGCAGAAATCGGCCTGTTCATGATCGGCGACCCCAAGCAGGCGATCTACGCCTTCCGGGGTGCCGACATCTACACCTACCTTGCCGCGCGACGTGCCACCAGCGGCCGCCTGCACAGCCTGGACACCAACTACCGCTCCAGCAAAGCCATGGTGGCGGCGGTCAACCAGGTGTTCCTGCAGGCCGAGGCGCGTGAAGCGGGGCGGGGTGCATTCCTGTTCCGCGAGGCCGATGACAACCCGCTGCCATTCATCGAGGTGCGCGCCAAGGGGCGGGGCGAACAGCTGCTGATTGACGGTGAAGTCAGTGCAGCCCTGCAATGTTGGCAGTTGGAAAGTGAAGAGCCAGTCTCCAGCAGCGTTTACCGCCAGCAACTGGCCGCCAGTTGCGCCAGCCATATTGTTGCCTTGCTCAATGGCGGCCAGCAGGGCACGGCGGGTTTCCAGAATGCCGAAGGCGAATTGCGCGCCTGCTTGCCCTCGGACATCGCCATCCTGGTGCGCGATGGCCATGAGGCGCAGATGGTCCGCGCCGAACTGGCCGCTCGCGAGGTGCGCAGTGTGTACCTGTCCGACAAGGACTCGGTGTTTGCCGCCCAGGAAGCCCACGACCTGCTGGTCTGGCTCAAGGCCTGCGCCGAGCCTGACTCGGAGCGCCTGCTCAAGGCTGCTCTGGCCAGCCTGACACTGGGCCTGTCGCTGGCCGCGCTGGACCGGCTTAACCAGGACGAGCGGGTATGGGAGAGCTGGGTGATGCGTTTTCGTCTTTACCGCGACACCTGGCAGCGCCAGGGGGTGTTGCCGATGTTGCGCCACCTGCTGCATGACTTCCAGCTACCGCGCACGCTGATCCGCCGCAGTGATGGCGAGCGGGTGCTGACCAACCTGCTGCACCTGGCCGAGCTGCTGCAGCAGGCTGCTGGCGAACTGGACGGCGAACAGGCGCTTATCCGCCACCTGGCCGAGCACCTGGCCAGTTCCGGGCAGGCCGGTGAAGAGCAGATCCTGCGCCTGGAGAGCGACGAACAGTTGGTCAAGGTGGTGACCATCCACAAATCCAAGGGCCTGGAATATCCCTTGGTCTACCTGCCATTCATCTGCACCAGCAAACCGGTGGATGGCAGCCGTCTGCCGCTGGCGTGGCATGACAGCGAAGGTAACGCCCATGTCACCCTTACACCTGACAAGGAGCAGATCGAGCGCGCTGACGACGAGCGCCTGGCCGAAGACCTGCGCCTGCTCTACGTGGCCCTGACTCGCGCCCAGCATGCTTGCTGGCTGGGTGTCGCCGACCTCAAGCGCGGTAATCAGAAGAGCTCGCAGCTGCACCGCTCGGCTTTTGGCTACCTGCTGGGGGGCGGCCTTGCCTTGGCTGGCTCGGCGCAACTGACGGACTGGTTGCAGGCTTTGGCGGCAGGTTGCCCGCACATCACTTGCCCAGGCTTGCCACAGGCGCACGAGCAGATGTATCGCATGCCACACGCCGAACGTGAACTGCTGCCAGCACGCAGGCCACGTCGTGCGGCTGCCGAGCACTGGTGGATCGCTTCCTACAGTGCCCTTCGTGTCGGTGATCAGACCCTCGGCGCCGACAGCTCGCAGGCCCAGCAACTGCTGGATGACGAGGTGGCCGATGCCCAGATGTTGCGTGAAGTCCCTGCCGACAGCGGCGATATACATCGCTTCCCGCGGGGGCCTAACCCCGGCACCTTCCTCCATGGTTTGCTGGAGTGGGCGGGCCGGGAGGGCTTCAGCGAGGTCAGCGGCAACCCTCAGCTGATCGAGCGCACCGTTGGCCAGCGCTGCAACCGTCGTGACTGGGCCGGCTGGATCCCCACCCTAAGCCACTGGATGCAACGTTTGCTGGGCGAGGCGTTGCCGCTGCCGGGCGGCGACCAGAGCGTAACCCTGGGCCAGCTGCGTCATTACCAGATTGAAATGGAGTTCTGGTTCGCCAGCCACCGGGTCGACGCAGAACAACTCGATCGCCTGGTGGCACGCCACACCCATCCCGGTCTGGCACGCCCGGCTGCGCAGCCGACCGTGCTCAACGGCATGTTCAAAGGGTTCATCGACCTGGCGTTTGAGCTGGACGGGCGTTACTACGTGACCGACTACAAGTCCAACTGGTTGGGTGCGGATATCCAGGCCTACGATGCCATGGCCATGGAAAAAGCGATTCTTGAGCATCGCTACGACCTGCAGTATGTGCTGTACCTGCTGGCCCTGCACCGCCAGTTGCGCGCGCGTCTGGCGGACTACGATTACGACCGTGATGTAGGCGGTGCCCTGTTCATCTTCCTGCGCGGTGCCAGCAGCAGCGGCCACGGCGTGTACCACGCCAAGCCACCGCGTGAGCTGATCGAAAGCCTCGATGCGCTGTTCCGTGGCGAGCACGCGCCGGTACAGCAGGACCTGTTTGCCGGAGTTGCGCCATGAGCCGAAGCCTTGTCGACCTGTTGCCCACCCCGTTGCACGCAGAGCACCTGCTGGCGCTGGCACCACAGCACAACAGCGCTGACCTGCTGCAATTGCTCGACCGCTGGGTTGAGCGGGGCTGGCTACGAGCCCTGGACCGCGCATTCGTGTCGTTCCTGGAAGAGCGCGCCCCTGGCGGTGATCCCTTGCTATTGCTGGCGGCAGCGCTGGCCAGCCACCAGCTGGGGCACGGGCATGTCTGCCTCGATCTGCAACAAACCTTGGCCGAGCCAGATTTCGCCCTGTCGTTGCCGCCGGAAGGTGACGCCCTGATCGGCCCTTTGCTACTGCCATCGCAACTGCTGGCCAACCTTGACTTGAATGCCTGGCTTCAGCGCATCAGCGCCAGTCCGCTGGTGGCCGCAGGTGATAGGCCTGACCAGCAAGCGCGGCCACTGGTACGCAGTGGCGAGCGCCTTTACCTGCGCCGTTACTGGAGTTACGAACGGCGTATCGACCATGCCTTGCGCCAGCGCCTGAGTCAGGCCGAAGCACCGCTTGCAGACCTGCCAGAGCGCCTGGCGCAACTGTTCGAGGGCGGCGCGCCAGCTGGCCAGGTGGACTGGCAGAAGCTCGCCTGTGCCTTGGCCACCCGTGCCGGTTTCAGCATCATCACTGGCGGCCCCGGTACTGGCAAGACGACCACCGTGGTGCGCCTGCTGGCGTTGCTGCAGGCACCGGCAGTGGAGCAGGGCAGGCCACTGCGCATCCGTCTGGCTGCACCGACCGGCAAGGCCGCTGCGCGCCTGACCGAATCCATTGGCCAGCAAGTCGAGCGCCTGCAAGTCAGCGCCGAAGTACGCGGGCAAATCCCTACTGAAGTCAGCACCGTGCATCGCCTGCTCGGCAGCCGCCCGGGCTCGCGGCACTTCCGCCATCATGCTGGCAACCCCTTGCCGTTGGATGTGCTGGTGGTCGACGAGGCGTCGATGATCGACCTGGAAATGATGGCTAACCTGCTCGATGCCTTGCCGCCGCGGGCGCGTCTGGTGCTGCTGGGCGACAAGGACCAATTGGCCTCGGTCGAGGCCGGCGCGGTGCTGGGTGACCTGTGCCGGGATGCTGAGGAGGGCTTTTACTCACCGGCGACTGCAGCGTGGCTTCAGCAGGTCAGTGGCGAGTCGCTGGCCGGCAGTGGCCTCAAGGCCGGCGATGAGCAGCGTCACCCGCTGGCCCAGCAGGTGGTGATGCTGCGGTTTTCACGGCGTTTCGGTGAAGGCAGCGGAATTGGCCAGCTGGCCAGACTGGTCAATCGTCAGGATGCTCACGCGGCGCGCAACCTGCTGGCCACGCCGCCTGCCGACGTGCACAGCCTGTCGCTCAAGCACGAGCAGGATCGTGCTTTCGACCGCTTGTTACTCGACGGCCTGAACCGCGGGGCCGATGGCCCGCAAGGCTACCGCAGCTACCTGCGCACCCTTGGCCGTTACCGGCCGGCACTTGATACCGGCTTTGACGACCCCGGCTGGGAGCAATGGGCGGGCAAGGTGTTGCGCAGTTTCGAAGACTTCCAGTTGCTATGCGCGGTGCGCCGGGGCGCCTGGGGGGTTGATGGCCTGAATGAACGGGTGGCGCGGGTGCTGCACAATGCCGGTCTGATCGACAGCCAGCAGCCTTGGTACGAAGGGCGCCCGGTGCTGGTGACCCGCAACGACTACGGCCTGGGTCTGATGAACGGTGACATCGGCATTGCCCTGCGCCTGCCGGATGAGCATGGCCAGCCGCTGCTGCGTGTGGCCTTCCCGCGCAACGATGGCAGTGGTGGTGTGCGGTTCGTTCTGCCGAGCCGGCTCAACGAAGTGGAAACGGTATTCGCCATGACCGTGCACAAGTCCCAGGGCTCGGAGTTCAGCCACACTGCCCTGGTGCTACCGGATGCGCTCAACCCGGTGCTGACCAAGGAACTGGTGTACACCGGCATCACTCGGGCCAAGCACTGCTTCAGCCTGGTTGAGCCACGCCAAGGCATCTTCGAAGAAGCGGTGGCGCGCAAAGTACGGCGTATTTCCGGGTTGATGCTCGAACAGGTCTAGGGCCATGAAACCCATTACACGTGGCCGCATGCTCATACAATAAAGCGGCCATGTGCTATCGTTGCGCCGATATCGGAAGGGGCTTAAAGGGATTTCCCACATGAACGTGGCCGCAAGGCGAGTGACAAGCTGTGCGCTTTCGCTATTGCTGGCCGTCCTGTTCCTTTCTGCAGGCGCTGCCCAGGCAGACCCCGGTACAACTGCCGCCCAGGCACAGCAACGCGCCAAGGCTGTCACCCAGGTAGTACTGGGTATCTTCAGTTACGCGCGCTGGCCCGTCGAACCCTCCCCCTTGCGTCTGTGCCTGGTCGGCCCGACCGAGTACGCCGACGACCTCATCAAGGGCCATGTCCAGGAGTCTGGCCACCCGCTGCAGGTGCGGCGCCTGCTGGCAGAAGACACCCAGGTCGCCCAAGCCTGCGATGCCATCTACATCGGCAAGCTTGACCAGGGCCAGCGCGATCGGCTGTTCCAGCGTATCGGCGGCCGCCCGGTGCTGAGCATCAGCGAGGCGGATGACCCATGCACGGTCGGCAGCCTGTTCTGCCTGCGGGTCAGCGACCAGCAGGTGGCCTTTGAGGTCAATCTCGACTCGGTGGCACGCTCTGGCGTGCGCATTCACCCTAGCGTGCTGCAATTGTCGCGGCGCCGGGCGGGGCAGCCATGAAGCAGCCCCGCAAGCGTACCGTGCGCCCGACCCTGCGCTCGGTGCTGGGCCGTGGCCACCTTAGCGTCGCCTTGCTTGCCGTTGGCCTGGCGGGTATTTCCCTCACGCTGCTGGGCGTGCTCGCCCTGCGTGTCTATGCCAACCATAACCTGCAGTTGATCGCCCGCTCGATCAACTACACCGTAGAGGCGGCGGTGGTGTTCGATGACAGCGCCGCCGCCAATGAATCGCTGGCGTTGATTGCCAGTACCGAAGAAGTGGCCGAGGCCAAGGTCTTCAACAACGAGGGCGAGCAACTGGCGCACTGGCAACGCGACAATACCGGCATGCTCGCGCAGCTGGAGGTGCAGGTTGCCACTGCCTTGCTGGAAGAGCCGGTCATTCTGCCTATCGTGCACCAGAACCAGCAGGTGGGGCACATCGAGCTGGCAGGCCAGGGCAGGAGCCTGTTGCTGTTCCTGCTCAGCGGCTTGGCCGGGATCCTGTTCTGCACGGTCCTCAGCGCTTTGGCTGCCCAGTATCTGTCGCGGCGCCTGCTCAGCGATATCACCCGCCCGCTGCGGGGCCTGGCCAGTGTCGCTCATGCCGCCCGCCGTGAGCGCAGCTTCGACCGGCGCGTGCCAGAAGCGCCGATTGCCGAGCTCAACGAGCTGGGTAACGACTTCAATGCGCTGCTGGATGAACTGGAGGTGTGGCATAGCCACCTGCAGAGCGAAAACCAGACCCTGGCCCACCAGGCCAGCCATGACAGCCTGACTGGCTTGCCCAACCGCGTCTTCTTTGAAGGGCGCCTGAGCCGCAGCGTGCGAAATGCGGCGCGCCAGCAGGACCACCTGGCAGTGCTGTTCCTCGACAGCGACCACTTCAAGCAGATCAACGACACCCTCGGCCACGCCGTGGGTGACGAGGTGTTGATCAGCGTGGCCGAACGTGTGCGCGCCCAGCTGCGCGAGCAAGACCTGGTGGCGCGCCTGGGGGGCGACGAGTTTGCCGTGCTGTTGACGCCTTTGCATTCGCGCAATGACGCCGAACACATTGCCGAGAAGATCGTCGCCAGCATGAAGCTGCCGGTGCAACTGGACAGTGGCCGCAGTATCTCCACCTCGCTGAGTGTCGGTATTGCCTATTACCCGGATGACGGCGCTGACCCCGCCAGTCTTCTCAATGCCGCCGATGCGGCAATGTACCAGGCCAAGCGCAAACGCCGTGGCCATTGGCAAGTGGCGCAGACGGAACGGTCCGCCAACGAAATCAGCAACAGGAGTTGAACCCGTGATGCAAGCTTTACGATTCCCGCTTTGGGCCTTGTTGTTCGCCCTGCTGGCGCTGACGGGGTGCCAGAGCGCACCCCAAAAGGGCCTTACCCCAGAACAGATTGCCGTGCTAAAGCGCGAAGGTTTCACCCCGACCGATGAAGGTTGGGCCTACGACTTGTCTGGCAAAGTGCTGTTTGGCAGCGATCTGGACAGCCTCAACGGCCAGAGCCAGGCGATTGTCGAGCGCATCGGCAAGGCGCTGCTCGGCGTTGGTATCCAGGGCGTGCGGGTGGACGGGCATGCCGACTCGTCGGGCAAGGCGGCATACAACCAGCAGCTTTCCGAGCGCCGCGCGCAAAGCGTGACCAAGGCACTGGTGGGGATTGGCATGCAGGCGCAGAACATTCAGAGCCGTGGCCTGGGCAGCAGCCAGCCGGTGGCGGACAACCGCACCAGCGCCGGGCGTACCGAGAACCGTCGGGTGTCCATCGTGGTAGCGTCCTACTGATCGTCGCCGCACGGGCAGTCACAATCTCCAGTGGGAGCGGGCGTGCCCGCGAAGCAGGCAACGCGGTGTCTGGCACCGGCTTCGCCGGTGTTCGCGGGCAAGCCCGCTCCCACTGGGGATATGTGACTGATGGGCCTGCGCATTTCCAAAGACAAGCAC
>NZ_JBTRAR010000045.1:0-10756 GCF_054611535.1 Pseudomonas sp. VEM90
CGGCGCCGGCGGCGAACGCCAAGTCGATCATCTACGGCGACCTGTCGAAGTACATGGTCCGCGATGCCATGCAGGTCAACCTGATGCGCTTCGACGACAGCGCCTTCGCCTCGAAGGGGCAGGTCGGTTTCCTGGCCTTCATGCGCAGCGGCGGCAACCTGACCGACACTGACGCCGTGAAGCACTACCAGCACTCGGCGACCTAATGTGCCTAGCGGGCTCCGGCCCGCCGTCACCTATCCCGGAGGGAATGAATCATGGCTGCAAAAAAAGACTTGGTACCGGTACGCGTGCTGTGCGGTTTCCCGCTTGAGGGTCGTGAGTACAAGCCGGGCCAACTGGTGGGCTTCTCCGCCGAGCAAGTGGATCAGTTGAAGGGCATGGGCGCTGTTGACCCTGGCAAGGATGCCTTGGGTGCCTGCAAGGCAGCGGGTTATGAACTGGTCGAGCACTCGCCGGCCGATGCGCAAGAGTTGGCGGAAGAGGGCTGATCGCATGGGGCTGCAATTGCTGGAGGCGCCAACGGCCCAGCCCGTATCGCTTGAGGTTGCCAAGAAGCACTTGCGCATTGCCCCCGACGATACCGAGCAAGACGACGAGGTGGCGCGTATCGTGCGTGCGGCAACGGCCTGGGCGGAGCGGATCACCCAGCGAGCGCTTTGCCAGCAACGCTGGCGGCTGTACCTGGACGGCTTCCCTTGCGGTGCGGTCCTGATCCCTCGGCCGCCCCTGCAGAGCGTCGAGGAGGTCAACTACACCGATTCGCTCGGGTCTGTTCAAACCCTTGATGCACAGAGCTACATCGTCAACCCGTTCGAGATCCTTGGCAGGGTGTCCCTTGCCCAGGGTGAAAGCTGGCCGGCTACCCGCAAGCAGGCCATGTCGGTGAAGATCGACTTCACGGCCGGCTATGCAACCGTGCCGGAGGATATCGTTTCGGCGATCCTGCTGCTGGTCGGCCACCTGGACCAGAACCGGGAGCAGGTGGTCACTGGCACTATCGCCACTGAGTTGCCGATGGGCGTTGACTCGTTGCTCGCGCCCTACTGTGTTCCTGGTGTGCCATGAGACTCGGCCGTCTGAACCACCTCATCACCATTGAGCACAAGGTGAAGCCCAGGGACCCGGTGACCCTGGAGTTTGGCGAGCCAACTTGGCAGAAGTTCGCCAAGGTGTACGCAGAGGTCTCACCGTTGTCTGCCCGCGACTTGATCGCTGCACAGGCCGCCCAGTCCGAAGCCACCGCCCGCATGATGATCAGGTACCGGCCAGGTGTTCTGTCGACTATGCGAATCCTCTACCGAGGCGAGGTGTACAGCATCGAGGGTCCGCCGCTTGAGGACACCAAGTCTGGTCTGGAGTACCTGACCATTCTTGTCTCCAAAGGCGTCAAGGATGAGTGACGGCGCGCCGGCCGCACCAGGAGAGAACACATGCGTGACGGTGTTGATTTCAAGATTACCGGCGCCGATCAGCTGGCCGGGAAGCTGTCATCGATCAAGGATGATATCCGCCGAAAAGGCGGTCGGGCCGCTTTGCGAAAGGCTGCTCAGGTCGTAGAAAAAGCCGCTATCGAGCAAGCGAAGAAGCTGGATGACGCCAAAACCCCGAACAAGATTTGGGAGCACATCACCGTCCAGTGGTCCAACAAACGGTTCCGCCGAACGGGTGATCTGATGTTCCGGATCGGCGTTGAGGGTGGAGCCAGGCAGTACGCCAACACCGCTGATAACAGGCGGGCAGGGCGGGTCGGCAAGAGCTATGAGCTCAGCAGTATCGTGTGGTACTGGCGGCTGCTGGAGTTCGGTACCGAGCGAATTCGGGCTACTCCTTTCATGCGGCCAGCACTGACCGAGAGCATCGCTGAAGTGACCAACACCTTTGTCAGCGAATACGACAAGTCAATTGACCGGGCGATAAAGCGCGCGGCGAAGAAGACGGCATCCTCATGACACCACCTATTGTGAAGGCCTGCTTGCAGAGCACCGCTGTAACTGCGCTGCTCGGCGTCGGCACCGGCATGCGCCTCTACTCGTTCGGGGAGGCCGAGCAGGGAGTGGCCAAGCCATACGCTGTCTGGCAGATCGTCAGCGGAAGCCCCGAGAACTACCTGGCTGGCCGCCCGGATCTCGATAGCGTCACCCTGCAGGTCGACGTGTACGCCGCGACTGGCGACTCCGCCCGCAAGGTCCGGGACGCAATCCGTGATGCGATCGAGCTGGAGGCCTATGTCACCCGCTGGGGCGCTGAAGGCCGAGATCCTGAGACAAGGAATTACAGAGCCAGCTTCGACGTGGACTGGATGGTTTCCCGCTGAAGTACCCATTTGACCCATGCCCGCCGAGTGCGGGTTTTTTATTTCTGACTGGAGATAACCCATGTCGATGAAAGCCCAGGGCGCTCAGCTCTATGCTTTGGTGCGGCCTTTGAGTGGCGCAGGCCCAAGGACCGTGATGGAGGTTGAATGCCTCACCGCGTTCAACCCTGGCGGTTCGCCGGCAGACCAGATTGACGACACCTGTCTGGCCGATACCGAGCGGAAGTACAAGAAGGGTCTGCGCACACCAGGGCAGGCGACGGCGACCATCCTGGCTGATCCGCGCAATGCCAGCCACGTTCGCATGTTCCAGCTGTCCCAGGACGATAGCGACGAGGACATCCTGTGGGCGCTGGGCTGGTCTGACGGCAAGGACATCCCACCCACGGTCAACGCCGCTGGCGATGACTTCGAGCTACCCACCACCCGCACCTGGTGCCTGTTCGCCGGCTATGTCGCAGATTTCCCGTTCGACTTTGCCAGCAACACCTCGGTGAGCACTGCAGCGACCATTCAGCGCTCCGGCAAGCTCAACTGGGTCATCAAGGAGTAACCGATGAAGTTGACACTCGACGCGCTCAAGGGCGTAGGCTCGTTCACTGGCCGGCCGGTGGAAAAGGAAATCAAGTGGCGCCAGGATGGTACGGATTACACCGCCACCGTCTACGTACGGCCGATGGGCTACCAGACGGCGGTGAGCGACGTGCTTTCGGCTACTGGCAGGCAGGACAGCATTGCGGGCCGTATTGCCGCGTCTATCTGCGACGAGCACGGCAACCCGGTGTTCAGCAGCCCGATGGACATCACTCACGGGCCGCTTGATCCGGTTGAGCTGGAAAAGGACCCGGAGAGCACCAAGCGCTTGGGTTCGCTTGACGGTGCCCTGTCCGTTGCCCTGCTGTTCGCCATCCAAGAGGTAAACGACTTGGGAAAGACGAAGAGCTCACCGAGCGAGACGAAGTCTGGCACGAGCTCGTCCTCTCCGGGATCGGGGGCTCAACGATCGCGCAAGCCAAAGAAACCCTCAGCCTGATCGAGTTCCGATCCTGGGTGAAGTACAGGAAGCGCCGCGGCTCTTTGCATCTAGGTATGCGTATAGAGCGCTCGGTAGCCATGCTGGCGGCGCTGACTGCCAACCTGCACCGGGATCCGCAAAAGCGGCCGCCCCCCTACAGCTGGAAGGATTTTGCGCTGCATGAGGATGAGGACGGGCCGATCTCCCTTCAGGAAGCTATAGCATCATGGGATTAGACGTTTTCTTTGATCAATGGTGACATGGTAGATTGGCCCCTTTCGACTCAAGGGACTGGCCATGGAATTTATCACCGGCACCTCCATTTTGCTGTTGGCTGTATCATTTTTTTTGTACTTGCTCCCAATGATGATTGCTTTCCATCGGCATCATGAAAATTACACTGCGATTTTCATGTTGAATCTATTTTTGGGCTGGACCGGGGTTGTATGGGTTGTCTGTCTTGTATGGGCATTCATAAGTAAGCCTGCTCCGCTTCGTCAGATTAACGAGTCTGGAAAGTCGTCAAAGTACGAAGAGCTGGAGAGAATTTCAGCCCTGAAAAATAGCGGTGTATTAACCTCGGAAGAGTTCGATCGAGAGAAGTCTCGAATACTCAAGTGAAGCAGAAACCCGCCAATTGGCGGGTTTTTTAATGCCCGGAGAAAACAATGGCATCAAGATCTCTCGGCACCTTGACTCTTGATGTCATTGCCCAGGTTGGCGGATTCGTCGCCGGAATGGATAAGGCAGAGCGGAGCTCGGAGAAATGGCGAAAGCAGGTTGAGAAAAACGCTAAAGCCGTGGGTACGGCTATCGGCGCGGGATTGGCGACTGGTATCACTGCGATAACCGCAATGACTATCTCTGCCATTAACTCGGCCTCGGAAATAACCAATCTGGCGTCGGTGGCGAACGTCAGCACCACAGATTTCCAAAAGCTAGCAGTTGGGGCGAAAACTGTTGGTGTGGAGCAAGACAAGCTTGCTGACATCCTCAAAGACGTGAACGACAAAGTCGGTGATTTCCTAAACACCGGCGGCGGTGGCATGGCGGATTTCTTTGAGCAGGTCGCGCCGAAGGTTGGCGTTACGGCTGATCAGTTTCGCAACTTGAGTGGAAGTCAGGCATTGGGCCTGTATGTGTCCACGCTCGAGAAGGCGAAGGTCAGTCAGTCGGACATGACCTTCTATTTAGAGGCGATTGCAAGTGACGCGACTGCGTTGCTCCCGCTGCTACGGAACAATTCGGAAGGGTTCAAGCGATTCGGCGAGGCTGCGGAAGCAGCTGGTTCGATCATGGACGAAAAGACTATTCGGGCAGCTCAGGAATTAAAGGCTGCCAACTGGCTTGTTGAACAATCTGTTAGCGGGCTTGGTAACCAAATCACAAGCGCTATGCTTCCGACTCTTGCGAATTTTGCAACCCGGCTTAGCGACACGACCATAAACGGAGTTCTAGCGAAGCGCGTCTCTGATGATCTCGCTGCGAGTTTTAGGGCGCTTGGAAAGTTTGCTGTTGGCACTGTTGCAGGCATACACCTGCTAGGTGTAGGCCTCAAGACACTTTCTGATGTCGATAACGCAATGGTCGGCGGAGATGAAGCAAAATGGTGGGATAAGTATCTGCCGCCGGTCAGGATCTACAACGCCTTCAAGAACGTTGATGCCATGGGCAAGACGATCGGCGATGCGAAGGCGAAGATGGGCGAGTTGGCCGTCGGGTACGGTGACCTAATGGCCTCGTTCGACGAAAAGCCGGGGCAGGGAAGCACTAACCAGGTCAAAGAGCTTGCTGATTTGCTCGCAGAACTGCGCAAGGGCCAATCTGGCAGTTTCACCGCGTTGACGACTGATCAGCAAGCCGCCGCCAAAGCGGCCGAAGCGGCTGCCAAAAAACTGCAAGGACAGTTCGACACGGCCGAGGAAGGCTACAAGCGGCAGATCGCGCTGATCAATACGGAGACCGACAAGCGCAAGGAGGCCACCGAGGTTGCCAAGCTGCAGTTCGAGCTGGAGTCGGGAAATCTCACGGGGCTGAGCGCCAAGCAGCAGGAGCGCCTGAAGGGACTGGCAGCCGAGCTGGACCAGTTGAAAAAGCTGAAGCAGGCCAAGGAGGATGACAAGGCGGTTGCCGGGTTTGATGCCAGCGTGAAGCGGCAGCTGAACATTGATCAGCGCGCTTTGGACGCGCCGCTGTTGAATGCCTACAGCAGCGACGAGATGAAGCAGCGCGCCCTGGACATGCTGGCGATCGAGCAGGACTACCAGGACCAGCTTGAGGATCTTCGTCAGCGGCATGAAGCCGGCGACGTGTCGGATTCGGCGTACGAACGCGAGAACGACATCCTCGAAAAAGCCTTGGAAAAACGCCGGGCCATGCAGGAGAAGTACTACGAGGATGTCGACAAGCTGCAGCTGAACGGCACGGCCGGCTTCCTCAGCGGCTTTGCCACCCAGGCCGAAGCAGCGATGGACCTTTATGGCAGCATGCAGCAGGTCGGCGCCGATACCTTGGCCAACCTGACGGATGCTGTCACCGAGTGGGCCGAGACCGGAAAGCTCGATATCGAGGGCTTCGCCTCAACGTTCATTCAATCCATGGGCAACGCGCTTCTATCCTTCGCCGCCGCGCAGGTAGCCATGGCTGCCCTGAACGCCTTCGTTTCCATGATCGGCGTTCCCTTCGTGGGTCCAGCGATTGCACCTGGTGCTGCAATCGCCGCCGCCGGCGCCGCTGGTGTGCTCATGTCCGCTGTTGGCGCCTCGCTGGATGGCCAGGCGCACGACGGCATCGATTACGTGCCGGCTGATGGCACCTGGAACTTGAAGAAGGGCGAACGGGTTACGACCGCCGAAACCAGCGCCAAGCTTGATCGGACGCTGGATGATGTTGCGAAGAACAGCGGCGGGGGAGGCGGGGTGCGTGATGTGAAAATCATAAACAACGGGCAGCCTGCAACCGCACGGATGCAAATGGATGGGGCCACCATGACGCTCATCCTAGACGCTGTGGCGGCAGATTTTAACTCTAGCCTTGGCCGGAATGGTCGGTACTCGAAGGCAGTGGAGGGAACCTACGGAACTAGGAGGATCCCTAAATGACGGCTCTCGAAATCGTTTATGCATCCGGTGGCGACATCATCGTCCCAACTCTGGAGATCTCGTGCCCGGCCTGGGACAAGACACTGTACCTGGTGCAGGACTATGAAGACTTCCGGGCGACAACTGAGGCCGGCAAAACGGTCACGTTCCTGGCTTCTTCCATTGACGTGGCCTTGCCGGCGAAAGACAACTCCGGCGCGCAGACGCTGACCTTCGTGATCGACAATGTGACCGGTGAGGCCCAGCAGCTGCTCGACGCTTCACTTGCCGTCGAGGCCAAGGTGACCATGGTTTACCGAGAGTACCTTGCCAGCATTCCTGGGGAGCCCGCTGACCGACCATACCGCATGACCTCGTTCGGCGGGACCATGGATGGCCCCACTGTCCAGATCGAGGCCGGCTACTACGACCTGATCAACATGATGTGGAACAGGGACCGATACACCACCGACTTTGCCCCAGGGCTGACATACCTCTAACCCATGTACGACAAATATTTCACCGCGACGTATGAAGACGGGGCGCGGGGCGAGGTCGTGGGCGGCCGATACCTGCTCGACTGCTGGGGCCTGGTCCTTGCTATCCGCGAGGAAGTGCTTGGCCTGCCGCCGCTGCCGTCCTTCGGCCCGATTGACCGCCGTGACCTTCGCTCATCAGCCAAGGCCTACGCCCAGTATTCCGGCCTCATGCCCGTCGGGCCACCAGTGCCGGGGGCGATTGCTGCCGTGATCCACGGTGGTCTTTGCACGCACGTCGGGGTTGTCGTCCCAATTGACGGCGAACTGCGGGTCTTCGAGATCAACCCCATTGCCGGGGTGACCAACATGCGCCTGATCGACTTCGAGCGATCCTACCCAAAGGTGAAATACCATCGTGATCGAGATCTTTCCGAGCAAGCTTGAAGGCGGCCCGCTTGAGCGTCATCCGCTGGAACAGGCCATGACCATCGAGGCCTGGTTGAAGGAAAAGGTGCGGAGTTATGAGCCGCGCCCGGTACCGCCGATCAGCATCGTGGTGAACGGCAGCTTGGTTGCCGCATCCGCCTGGGGTGAAACCGAGGTCGGGCCAGACGATCAGGTGTCGATCTACATCGAGCCGAAGGGCAGCTCCCTAAAGACCATCTTCAAGCCGGGTCCGCTGGCCAAGCTGTTTGGCCTGGGCAACCCATTCGACCCGGTCAAGCCGGCCACGCCCAACATGCAGAACCGGACTTCGCGGGAGCTGAACCTGTCGACGGTGAAGGGCAACCAGGCTGCGCTGAACGATGCGATTCCTGAGTTGGCTGGATCCCCGAAACGCTACCCCGACTACCTGGTGCCCGCTCACCGCTACTTTGGCGAGCCAACCGAACAGTGGACCGAGCTCTTGCTGTGCATTGGCAAGGGCAAGTATCAGGTCCTGCCGAGCAACGTGATGGTGGGTGAAACCCCCATCGCATCGCTGGGCTCAACCGCCTCCTACAAGATCTATGGCCCAGGCGAGGACCTGTCAGCCGAAACGGCTGCCCAGTGGTGGCATAGCTCGACAGAGGTTGGCTCGACCAACACCGGCAGCGCTGGCCTTACGCTGACGACCACCGTTGCGGTGCAGCAGCAGTTTGCCGGCAACGCGGTCGTTGCCTCTGATTACGTCCTGACGGTGCCCGAAGGGGCTGGCTGGTTCCCGCTCGGGTGGGACAGCGGGATGATCGCCAGGGTTGAGATCCTGTATCCATACACCTTCACTGCGCCGGCAGACGGTACCGCCACTGTCATCAGCGGCCAGCACCTGCCGATGCTGGGGGCCTTCGTAGGCATGAAGGTCGAGCTGGCCGGTGCCAATGCCGGCGAATACGTGGTGGCCACCTACACTCCGGAGGTGCCCGCTACGCCTGAAGTGCCTGGATCGCCATCAATGGTAACGGGCAGCGCCGCGCCAAGTCGTTTCAACTTCGACGCATCACCGGTCAGCTTTACGGTATCCCGGGGCGCCAGTGACTTCCCAGTAACCCTGAATACCGCGACCACCAACCTGGCCGGCCTGGTCTCTGCTGTGAATACGGCACTGGCCGGTACCGCTTTGGTGGCAAGCGCCTCCAGCGGACGACTGCGCATTGCCGAGCAGGCCGCCCCGTTCACCGGCACCGCACTTGCCCTGAGCGGTTCGACCGATGATGTGTTCGGTGTGTCGCCGGTGTTCGTGACCGGCGTGAAGTCAGAGTCCGCAGTAGACGGTCAGTTCGCCAAGATGACCCTGGCCTATGACGGTGGCGCGCCGGCGATCGGCCTGCAAGCCGGCGATTTGCTGGCCTCGATCGGATATCGCGGTCTGCGCTACCGGATTACAGCCGTGTCAGATGACTCAGTAGAGGATGACGACGACACCGAGGCGGATGAGAGCCACGGCCCATCGGCTATTACCCTATCCCGCCTGACGGATACGGGCGCCGAGGATGATGACTGGGAAGGGTTCGACGCACTTCAGACCAGCGATGTGAACATTGTGCTCGACGGTTCCACCACTGAGGGTGATTGGTCTGGGCCGTTTGCGGTAGTGCCGGAGGGCGAGGTCACCCGCCGCCTGGAAATCGATTTCTTCTTCCCGCAGGGGATGATCCGCTACACCGAGAAGAACGGTAATCAGCGGCAGGTGAGCGTCAAGGTCGAGATCCAGTACCGAGACATTACAACCGCTGGCGCCTGGACCTCGGTCACGTCGACCTACACCGCCATGTCACCCGATCAGATGGGTTTTACCCGGAAAATCTCCATCCCGGCAGCCATGCGGCCAGAGGTGCGTGTGCGCCGTATTGGCGAGGAATCGACGACATCGAACAAGCAGGATCGCGTGCAGTGGTACGGCCTGCGCGGGCGCATTGAGCGCGTACCGAGCCGGTACGAAGGTGTCACGGTCATGGTGGTCTACGTCAAGGGCAGCAACCGCCTTTCGGCCCAGTCCGAGACCATGGTTTCTGTCCGGCCCACCCGGGTGCTGCCGGTGCGCAGTGGCGGGGCATGGACAGTGGAAACACCCACTCGGGACATCGTGCCATGGGTGGCGCACGTGGCGCGCACGATTGGCTACACGGACGATGACCTCGATCTGGCAGAACTGGACCGGCTTGATGCCATTTGGAAGGCTCGCGGGGACTATTTTGACCTTGCGGTGACTGGCCAGGAAACCGTGCTTGAGGCGCTGAACAACGCCCTGATGGCGGGGTTTGCCGAGCTGACCATTGATCGCGGCCTGATTCGCCCCGTGCGTGACGAGCCGCGCTCAGTGTTCGAGCACATGTATACCCCGCAGAACATCATCGGCAACCTGACGCGCAAGTTCACCACTGTCAGGCCAGACGACTACGACGGCGTCGATGTCGAGTACGTCGATGAAAGCACCTGGCAGAAAGAGACGGTCAAGTGTCGGCTGTCCGGTGATGTAGGGGCCAAAACGGAAAAGATCACGCTGCAAGGGGTCATCAACAGGGATCGGGCTTGGCGGATCGGCATCCGGCAACGCCGCCGCTACAAGTACCAGCGCCACGGCTACAGCTTCACCACCGAGCTATCGGCGATGAACAGCCGGTACAAGAGCTACTGCGCTGCTGCTGACGACATCCCGGGGTATGGCCAGAGCTCTGTCCTCATCGACTTCCAGGTGGGCAACAGCCTGACCTTGTTGGAGAGCTCGGAGCCGCTCACTTGGGAGGAGGGTGCCGCCCACGTTGTTGGCTTGCGAAAGCCGGACGGCACGCTCAGCGGTCCATGGCCGGCCACCCGAGTCGATGACACGCGGCTGACGGTGCCTGGGTTGGACTTTGAGCCCGACCTGAGCTGGGACATTGAGCCCCCGTACCTGCTGTTCGGCACGACCACCAGGTGGTGCTATCCGATCCTGATTGGCTCGATCGCTCCGAAGGACTTCACGACCGATGTTGAGGCTGTGAACTACGACGTGCGCGTTTACGCCGACGACGACAACTTCGCACCACCAAGGGGATCTACCTGATGCTCTCTATACCTGACGGCCTACCGTTGCCGTTGCGCGAGGGCTACGGCTTCTCACCGGTCAGCCCGATTGTCAGGACGACGATGGCCAGCGGGCGAGCCATGCAGCGCCGGCGGTTTCGCAGTGTTCCCACGATGGTCAGCGTTTCCTGGCTGCTTACCGCTGCACAGGCCCGGCTGTTCGAGGGCTGGTGCAAATGGGGCATTGGGTACGCGGACTGGTTCCTCTGTCCGATCAAGAGCCCGCTTGGCATAAAGCCTACGCGGGCCAGGTTCACCGACATTTACCAGGGGCCTGAGCTGGTTGGCGTCGACCTCTGGCGCTATACCGCCGAGCTTG
>NZ_JBTRAR010000046.1:0-10492 GCF_054611535.1 Pseudomonas sp. VEM90
CGGCGGCACAATATGTTTTGCCACATCGACGGCCTGACCGATGGTTTCCGCGAACGGTGAAGCAACGTCCAGCGAAGTACCCCACCCGAAAATGAAAAATGCCAGTCAGCTTAACTGACTGGCATTAAGCCTCGGCTCTCCTTTTTTTATGGGTGCTGTCCCGAAGCAGGGGCTGGACACAGGCCGTCGTAGGAGCGGGTTCACCCGCGAAAGGGCCGGGGCTGCTGGCCAATCTCCACCTGCCGTTCACCGTTGCCACCACCACCGTATTCGCGGGTAAACCCGCTCCTACACCGGATCGGTGGCGGACACAGGTCGGTGGCTGGAAACAGGCCGTCGTAGGAGCGGGTTCACCCGCGAAAGGGCCGGCCCTGCTGGCCAATCTCCACCCGCCGTTCACCGTTGCCGCCGCTACCGTATTCGCGGGTAAACCCGCTCCTACACCGGATTGGTGGCGAACACAGGTCGGTGGCTGGAAACAGGCCGTCGTAGGAGCGGGTTTACCCGCGAAAGGGCCAGTCCAGACATATCAAAAAACTTTGCAGCAGGCTTCTACCCCAGCATCGAATTGTCTTCACGGAAAGTGGAAGCGCGGGGCGGATCGGGGACTGTACGGAGCTCCACTCATACAGAGCTCCGGCCAAAATTGCTCAAACCATTCGTGAAAGCACAATCAAAGCAAACAGCTGCGCTGCCATAAGCGCAATACCCAGCAGCATCCAAAGCCAATTGGCCAGCGTGAACCGGCTGTTGGCCTTCCCTTCTTTGTCACCCGCACAGAAATTGATGCCCTTCTGCATGGACACCAGAATGATCAGCCAAGCGGCCTGAATGACTAAGCCCGCAAAATAGGCTGGCCACAACCGGCCTTCCAACACGACGCTAGCAACCACCCAGATAACGCAAAAAACGTAATAGCCCAGAGTGAGCCCCAGGATGGACCACGGATAGGTTTTACCTGAGTCGCGAATATGGTTATTTGCCCTTCTCAATAATGGATAGATGAAGAACACTGCAAAAGCACTTCGCCAGAACGGACTTACGCGCTCTCCCGTTTTCTCTCTATGCAGACTCCAACTTTGATAGAAGCAATAAACCCAGTAGAAGCCCAAGGTAAAGAAAGTCATTACGCCAAATTTCATGGGTGAGACTACGAAGAAGGGAACCTGATTGCCGTTGGCCTCAGCCAAGTCAGCGTTGTGGGCATCACTCATCTGAAACGTTTCCTTGTGAACACCAAAACGCACATTCAAGGCCAACTGACATACGATCCGCAGCAGTCCAATTACGATCTGGCTCGTGGGAAACGTCTCTGTATTGTCCCGGATAGGCATTACACGACCTGATCTGGCGTTGGTTTCACCAAAAAACGGCAGGTTTCCCGGCGTTCTCAACCCATATCACGCAAACCTATTAACCTGTCCCCAGTCCTAACACACTCCTACACTCGCAGCATCCCGCCTCAGGACCGCCACCATGCCCGAGACCTTGCTCAGCCCCCGCAACCTCGCCTTCGCGCTCTACGAAGTCCTCGACGCCGAAGCCCTCACTCAGCGCCCGCGCTTCGCCGAGCACAGCCGTGAAACCTTCGATGCGGCGCTGACCACCGCGCGTACCATCGCCGAAAAGTATTTCGCCCCGCACAACCGCAAGGCCGACGAAAACGAACCACGCTATGTGGACGGCCGCGCCGAGCTGATTCCCGAGGTGAAGCCCGCCGTCGATGCCTTCCTCGAAGCCGGCTTCCTCAATGCCAACCGTGATTTCGAAGTGGGTGGCATGCAACTGCCCAGCCTGATCTCGCAAGCCTGCTTCGCCCACTTCCAGGCCGCCAACGCGGGCACCACGGCCTACCCATTCCTGACCATGGGCGCGGCCAACCTGATCGAGAGCTTCGGCACTGAAGAGCAGAAGCGCCTGTTCCTGCAACCGATGATCGAGGGCCGCTACTTCGGCACCATGGCGCTGACCGAACCCCACGCCGGCTCTTCGCTGGCCGACATCCGCACCCGCGCCGAACCAGCAGGCGACGGCAGCTACCGGCTCAAAGGCAACAAGATCTTCATTTCCGGCGGCGACCACGAACTGTCGGAAAACATCGTGCACATGGTGCTGGCCAAGCTTCCGGACGCCCCGCCCGGCGTTAAGGGCATCTCGCTGTTCATCGTGCCCAAGTACCACGTCAACCCGGACGGCAGCCGCGGCCCGCGCAACGATGTGCTGCTGGCCGGACTGTTCCACAAGATGGGCTGGCGCGGCACCACCTCGACCGCGCTGAACTTCGGCGACAATGGCCAGTGCGTCGGCTATCTGGTCGGCCAGCCACACCAAGGCCTGGCCTGCATGTTCCAGATGATGAACGAGGCGCGGATAGGCGTAGGCATGGGCGCGGTGATGCTGGGTTACGCCGGCTACCTCTACTCCCTGGAATACGCTCGCCAGCGGCCGCAGGGCCGGCTGCCGGACAACAAGGACCCACACAGCCCGGCGGTACCGATCATCGAGCACACGGATGTGAAACGTATGCTGCTGGCCCAGAAAGCTTACGTCGAAGGCGCCTTTGACCTTGGCCTGTACGCCGCGCGCCTGTTCGACGACACCCATACGGCCGCGGACGAAAACGCCCGCAAACTGGCGCAAGACCTGCTCGACCTACTGACCCCGATCGTCAAATCCTGGCCCTCGGCGTTCTGCCTCAAGGCCAACGAACTGGCGATCCAGATTCTTGGCGGCCATGGCTACACCCGCGAATACCCGGTTGAGCAGTACTACCGCGACAACCGCCTGAACCCGATCCACGAAGGTACCGAGGGTATCCAGTCGCTCGATTTGCTCGGCCGCAAGCTGGCACAGCACAATGGTGCCGGCCTCAAGCAACTGATCCGCCTGATCGCCGCCACCGGCGAGCGCGCCAGCCATCACCCCAACCTGGACCTGCTGCGCCAGCCGCTGGAGCAGTTGGTCAACCGCCTGCAAGGCGTCACCCTGGCCCTGCTCGGCGACCTGGCCCAAGGCAAAGTCGCTGGCGCCCTGGCCAACTCTGCCTTGTACCTCAAGGCCTTCGGCCACTGCGTGATCGGCTGGCGCTGGCTGGAGCAGGCGGTTCACGCCGAGCTTGGCCTGCTCAAGGGAACCGCTGCTGATCGCGACTTCTACCTTGGCAAGCTGCAAGCCGCACGTTATTTCCTGACCTGGGAAGTACCGGGCTGCCATAATGACCTGGCATTGCTCGAGGCACACGACGATACCTGCCTCGGCATGCAAGACGGGTGGTTCTAGGGGGAGCCACCGTGTACACGGAGGCATCCGCATGTTCGATTCCAGCGCCCTGCTGCGCCAGCGCTTTGCCGCGCTGCGCAGTACGGCCGAGTTGTTTTCCCTGCGCCATGTAAAACAGTCACACCAGGCGCTTTCGGTTCGCCGCAACGTCGCCGAACCACCCTTCTTCAGCCAGGATGAGGGCGCCATGCTCACCGTGCGGGTCAATGGCGTGGAGGCCTATGCTGCCACCGCCGACCTGTCCCAGGCTGGCCTGCAGCGCGCCCTTGAGCAAGCCGAGGCGCTGGCGCAGCAGATCGGCCGGCACAGCCTGCTGGACCTGCGCGAACAACCGGTGACCAGCGCACGCCACGACCATGTTTCGCCCAACTTCGACCAACCCTTGCCCAGCCTCGCCGACTGCCTTGGCCTGCTCGCCGCCGAATCGGCCAGCGTGCCCAGGGACAGCCGCCTGGTGGACTGGCAGGCCAGCCTGGGGCTGAGCCTGGTCGAGCAAACCTACCTCAACTCGGCCGGCGCCGAGCTGCGCCATGCCCAGCGCTTCCTGCTCCCGGGCCTTGGCGTAACGGCCAGCGATGGCCAGGACAGCCAGAGCCGCAGCCTGGGCCGCGACAACTTCGGCCAGCAGGGTGGTTTCGAGATCATCGAGCGCTGTGGGCTGATCGGCGCGGCCAGCAGGGTGGCCGATGAAGCGCTGCAACTGCTGCTGGCACCGAACACCCCCAGCGGCCCGCGCGACCTGCTATTGATGCCGGACCAGATGATGCTGCAGATTCACGAATCCATCGGCCACCCGCTGGAGATGGACCGCATTCTCGGCGACGAGCGCAACTACGCCGGCACCAGTTTTGTCAAAGCCAGCGACTTCGGCCATCTGCAGTACGGCTCCAGCTTGCTGAACGTGACCTTCGACCCGACCATTGGCGAAGAGCTGGCCAGCTACAGTCATGACGACGACGGCACCCCGGCCAGCAAAGCGTTCCTGATACGCGACGGTCTGCTGCTGCGCCCGCTGGGTGGCGCGCTGTCTCAGTTCCGTTCTGGCCTGGACGGCGTGGCCAACAGCCGCGCCTGCGGCTGGAACCGGGCACCGATCGACCGCATGGCCAACCTCAACATCGAGCCGGGCGACCAGTCCCTCGACCAGCTGATCGCGGGCATAGAACATGGCATCCTGATGCGTACCAACCGTTCCTGGTCCATCGACGATGCGCGCAACAAGTTCCAGTTCGGCTGCGAATGGGGCCAGTTGATCGAGAACGGCCAGCTCAAGGGCATCGTCAAGAACCCCAACTACCGTGGTATCTCCGCGCAGTTCTGGCGCAACCTGTCGGCGGTCGGCGACCGCAGTACCTTCCAGGTGCTGGGCACGCCCAACTGCGGCAAGGGCGAACCCAACCAGGTGGTGCGCGTGGGCCACGCCTCACCGGCCTGCGTGTTCCGCCAGATCGATGTATTCGGAGGAGACGCCTGATGAAGCACGCTTTCGAAAACCTGGTAGGGGACGTGCACGCCGCCCTTCAGGCTGGCGAGCAGTTCACCCTCGGCTACAGTGCCGAGCAATCGCAGTTCGTGCGTTTCAACCATGCCAAGGTGCGCCAGGCCGGCGAAGTCAGCCAGGCCTGTGCGCAACTGCGACTGGTGCGCGATGGGCGCCAGGCGGAACAACAGGTGACCTTGAGTGGCGACGCACAACTGGATCGCCAGCGTCTGAACGTTGCGCTCGAGCAGTTGCGCCAGACCTTACCGCTGCTTGCCCTCGACCCTTACCTGCGCCTGGACGAAAATGCCTGGCACAGCCATAGCCTGCAGGAACACCCCCTGCCCGCACTGAACGAAGTACTGCCACTGCTCGAGCGTGAAGCAGGCGACCTGGACCTGGTCGGCATTTATGCCGCCGGCCCGGTCTGCCGTGGCTTCGCCAGCTCGTTCGGCGCCTTCGGCTGGCACCAGGCCAACAGTTTCAACGTCGACTGGAGCCTGTTCCACGCTAATGGCCAGGCGGTGAAGGCCAACTATGCCGGCCAGGCCTGGAGTGCCGACGACTTCACCGCACGCCTGCGCCAAGCACGAGAGCAGTTGGGTTTCCTCGGCCGCCCGGCAGTTACCCTCAAGCCCGGCACCTACCGTGCCTACCTTGCACCTGCGGCCATGGACGAAGTCGCCGGCATGTTGTGCTGGGGCGGTTTTTCCGCGCAAGCCCTGGCCACTGGCAACAGCGCTCTGCAGCGCCTGTACAACGGCGATGCACGGCTTAGCCCGCTGGTGAGTTTTACCGAGCAGGTCAGCGGGTCGCTTAGCCCGGCATTTTCCGATGAAGGTGCGCCGCGCCTGGATGTGCCGCTGATCCAGCAAGGCGAGGCCAGACAGCGGTTGATCAGTGCGCGCAGCGCGGCCGAGTTCGAGCTGCAGGCCAATGGCGCCGACGGCTACGAATCGCCCTGTGCGCTCAGCCTGGCGCCGGGCAATCTGGCCAGTGCGCAGATCCTTGAGCGTCTAGGCACCGGGCTGTACATCAGCAACCTGTGGTACCTGAACTACTCGGACCTGCCAGCGGCGCGCATGACCGGGCTGACCCGCTTCGCCACTTTCTGGGTAGAAGACGGGCAGATCCAGGGGCCGGTGAGCACCATGCGCTTCGATGACAGCCTGTACAGCTTGCTGGGTAGCCAGTTGGAGGACCTGACCCAGGAGCGCGAGATAATTCTGTCGACCAGTACTTATGGACAGCGCAGTACCGGGTCGAGTCATTTGCCCGGGGCACTGGTCAAAGGCCTGACCCTGACATTGTGACTGGACTTGCCGGCCCTTTCGCGGCTAAAGCCGCTCCTACAAGGAACGCGTAAACCTTGTAGCGGCTTTAGCCGCGAAAGGGCCGGCACTGACAAACGAGGACGTCATGCCCGAACGCACCCCGCTGGACCCCGTCACCGCCCGCTGGATCCCTTGGGTGGTGGCCATCGCTTTCTTCATGCAGTCCCTGGACGGCACCATCCTCAACACTGCGCTGCCGGCCATGGCCCGCTCGTTGGCCGAAGACCCTTTGCGCATGCAGGGTGTGATCATTGCCTACATGCTCACCGTGGCCCTGCTGATCCCTGCCTCAGGCTGGATCGCCGACCGTTTCGGCACCAAGCGCATCTTCTTCAGCGCCATCTTGCTGTTCAGCTTTGGCTCGCTGCTGTGCGCCGCAGCCAACAGCCTTGGCTTCCTGATCTTCGCCCGCGTAGTGCAGGGCCTGGGTGGTGCGCTGATGCTGCCGGTCGGGCGGCTGGTGGTGCTGCGCGCCTACCCACGCAGCGAGCTGGTGCGGATCATGAGTTTCATCACCATCCCCGGTCTGCTCGGGCCATTGCTGGGCCCAACGGTCGGTGGCTGGCTGGTGGAAATCCTCAGCTGGCACTGGATCTTCCTGCTCAACCTGCCAGTCGGCCTGCTTGGCTGCATTGCCGTGTGGAAGTTCATCCCGGACTTGCGCGGTGCCGAGCGCACCACCTTCGACGGCCCTGGTTTCCTGCTGTTCGGCGCAGCGATGGTACTGATCACCATTGCCATGGAAGGCCTGGGCGAACTGCACCTGCCGCACTTGCGGGTAATGTTGCTGCTGTTCGCCGGCATGGCCTGCCTGGCCGCGTACTGGCTGCGAGCCGGGCGCGACCCGGAGCCACTGTTCTCGCCCAGCCTGTTCCGCGTGCGCACCTTCGCCATCGGCATCCTCGGCAACCTGTTCGCCCGCCTGGGCAGCGGCGCTCTGCCCTTCCTGGTGCCGTTGCTGCTGCAGGTCGCGCTGGGCTACTCACCCGCCCAGGCAGGCATGAGCATGATCCCGCTGGCGGTGGCGGCCATGCTGGCCAAGTCCATTGCCCGGCCGCTGATCGAACGATTCGGATATCGCATCATTCTCACCGGTAATACCTTGCTGCTGGGCATCCTGCTGGCAAGCCTGGGCCTGGTGGACGAGCAGACCCCTTATTGGCTGCTGTTGGTGCAACTCGGCCTACTGGGCGCAGTGAATTCCATGCAGTTCACTGCGATGAACACAGTGACGCTCATCGATCTCGACGATGCCAGCGCCAGCAGCGGTAACAGCCTGCTGTCGGTGGTCGCGCAACTGTCGCTGAGCCTGGGCGTGGCTTGCGCCGGCGCACTGTTGGGCGGCTTTACTGCGGCAGGCAGCGCCGAGGGCGTGGAAACCACCCTGGGCGCGTTCCAGCTGACCTTCGTCACCATCGGTGTAATGGCCATGCTGGCGGCGGCGATCTTCCTGCAACTGGCGCCGACGGACGGAAGGCGTGCCCGTCGTCCGGAACAACACATGGAGTCGTAGGGCGAATGGCCACGAGGCTGGTAGACTGTGCGGCATTTTTCGCTTCGCAACGCAGGCCCGCCTCGTGACCACCGAATCCACCGCCTTTGCCACCTTGCCGCTGTCCACTGCCATGCTGGCCAACCTGGACGCCCTCGGCTATGCGTCGATGACGCCTATCCAGGCCCAGAGCCTGCCTGTCATCCTCAAAGGCCAGGACCTGATCGCCCAGGCCAAGACCGGTAGCGGCAAGACCGCCGCCTTCGGCATCGGCCTGCTAAACCCGATCAACCCGCGCTACTTCGGCTGCCAGGCGTTGGTGCTCTGCCCTACCCGCGAGCTCGCCGACCAGGTGGCCAAGGAGCTGCGTCGCCTGGCCCGTGCCGAGGACAACATCAAGATCCTGACCCTGTGCGGCGGCGTTTCGCTGGGCCCACAGATCGCTTCGCTGGAGCACGGCGCGCACATCATCGTCGGCACCCCAGGGCGCATCCAGCAGCACCTGGACAAAGGCACCCTTGTACTGGACGGGTTGAACACCCTGGTACTGGACGAAGCCGACCGCATGCTCGACATGGGCTTCTTCGACGCCATCGCCAGCATCATCGGCAAGACCCCGTCGCGCCGCCAGACCCTGCTGTTCTCGGCCACCTACCCGGCCGGCATCAAGCAACTGGCCGCCGATTTCATGCGCAACCCGCAGCAGGTCAAGGTCGAGAGCCTGCACACTGACAACCAGATCGAGCAGCGTTTCATCGAAATTGACCCGCAGCAACGTCTGGAGGCTGTCACCCGCGTGCTCGGCCACTACCGCCCGCAGTCGTGCGTAGCGTTCTGTTTCACCAAGCAGCAATGCGAGGACGTGGTTGCCCACCTGACCGCCAAGGGCATCGTCGCCCAGGCCCTGCACGGCGACCTGGAGCAGCGCGACCGTGACCAAGTGCTGACCATGTTCGCCAACCGCAGCAGCTCGGTGCTGGTGGCTACCGACGTGGCCGCCCGCGGCCTGGACATCGATGGCCTGGACATGGTCATCAACGTGGAGCTGGCACGTGATGCGGAAATCCACGTGCACCGCGTGGGCCGTACCGGCCGCGCCGGCGAGAAAGGCGTTGCGGTCAGCCTGGTGGCACCGGCCGAAGGCCACCGCGCCCAGGCCATCGAAGCGCTGCAGAAGAGCCCGCTGCGCTGGGACCAGCTGGACAGCCTGAAAAACAAGGGCGGCGAGCCCCTGCTGCCGGTGATGACCACACTGTGCATTGCCGCTGGCCGCAAGGACAAGCTGCGCCCTGGCGACATCCTGGGGGCCTTGACCGGTGATGCCGGCATCCCGGGCAAGCAGGTGGGCAAGATTGCCATCTTCGACTTCCAGGCGTTTGTGGCCGTGGAGCGGGCGCTGGCCAAGCAGGCCATGCAGCGGCTGAACAGCGGCAAGATCAAGGGCCGCGCCCTGAAAGTCCGCATTATCTAAAGCCAGGCAAATCCCTTGTAGGAGCGGGTTTACCCGCGAATGCGGCAGTGAATGCACCATCGCATTCGCGGGTGAACCCGCCCCCACAGGGTTCAGCATTTCAAATCTGAAGGTTCATACCGTGCACTCCACCGACGTGATCATCCTTGGCGCCGGCGCCGCCGGCCTGATGTGCGCCCAGCTCAGCGCCCGTCGTGGCCGCCGGGTGCTGCTGCTCGACCACGCCAACAAGCCAGGCAAGAAGATCCTCATGTCCGGCGGCGGGCGCTGCAACTTCACCAACCTGTACACTGAGCCGGCCAACTTCCTCTCGCACAATGCGCACTTCTGCAAGTCGGCCCTGGCCCGCTACACCCAGTGGGACTTCATCGAACTGGTGTGCAAGCACGGCGTGGCTTACCACGAGAAGAAGCTCGGCCAGCTGTTCTGCGACAACAAGGCCAGTGACATCCTCGACATGCTGCTGGCCGAGTGTGACGAGGCCGGTGCCGAAATCCGCATGCACACCAGCATCGAACAGATCGAGAAGACCGAAAGCGGCTACCTGTTGCAGACCAGCAGCGGCCAGTTCGCCTGCCAGTCGCTGGTCATCGCCACCGGCGGCCTGTCGATCCCGACCCTGGGCGCCACCGGTTTTGGCTACCAGGTAGCCCGTCAGTTCGGCCACACCTTGCTGCCAACCCGCGCCGGGCTCGTGCCATTCACCATCACCGAGCCCCAACTCAAGGCGATGTGCACCGAGTTGTCCGGCACCTCGCTGGACTGTACTGCCAGTTGCAATGGCACCAGCTTCCGCGAAAACCTGCTGTTCACGCACCGCGGCCTGAGCGGCCCGGCGATCCTGCAGATCTCGTCGTTCTGGGAAGCCGGTGACACAGTCGAGATCAACCTGTTGCCCGACCGCGATGCGCTTTCCTGGCTGCAACAGATGCAGGCCGAACGCGCCAACGCAGAACTGAAGACCGTGCTGGGCGAAGTGTTCACCCGCAAGCTGGCCAACCTGCTGGCCGAGCAGTGGTTCGAGTCCAGACCGATGAAGCAGTACACCCCGGCAGAACTGGCACAAATCGCCGAAACGCTGGCGAACTGGCAAGTTGTGCCGGCCGGCACCGAAGGCTACCGCACCGCCGAAGTGACCCTGGGCGGCGTGGATACCCGCGAGGTGTCGTCCAAGACCATGGAATCGCTGAAAAGCCCCGGTTTGTACTTCATCGGTGAAGTGCTGGATGTCACCGGCCACCTGGGCGGTTTCAACTTCCAGTGGGCCTGGGCATCGGCGAACGCCGCAGCGCAGTTCGTGTAGGGTAGAATCCTTTCAGCAGCACGGAACGCTTCTTGCTGGCCCGTGCCTGGAGCCGTTATTGGGGCCGCTTCGCGTCCCTTCGCGGGCACGCCCGCTCCCACACGTTCTACAAAGAACCCTGTGGGAGCGGGCG
>NZ_JBTRAR010000047.1:0-8593 GCF_054611535.1 Pseudomonas sp. VEM90
GGTCAGGACGCACTCGCAACTGGGAGCCGATTGGTACCGTGCTGCTGAACCCTGATAGAGAACAACAGCACGTGAAGCAAGCCGCATAGTTGGATGGTTGACGCGACAACTACCTTGAAAAACGCCGCTGCTTCGTAGATCTCAAGCATCTCCGCCCGCTCTCTTTGGATATCAGAAACCAGCCGAACACCAGACGCTTCCGATGTATCGAATCGATCCGCTAAAACCTTACTGCCTTCAAGGACTACTGGATTCGTTTCGGGTTTCATGACACTGCGCACGGGAGTGAAAGGCAAATTCTGCAACCCGAGCGACAGCTGCGATGCCCCTTCCAACCGAATGGTTAACGGCGAGCTCGCCGCCTTGGTATGCCCCTGAACCCAGAGATCTAACCGATTGGCCCAGTCCTGCATCATCGTACGACGTTGCTCGACATATTCGGCATGGTTGTACGCCGAACTCACCTTGTCCGGATCAGCATGCGAAAGCTGCGCATCGATCCAAATCTTCGGGTAACCGATCTCATTGAGCGCCGTTGAGATCGTCGCCCTCACACCGTGCCCCGTAAGCCGGTCAGCAAAACCCATACGTCGCAACGCACTGTTCAGCGTGTTCTCGCTGATGCGTTTGCTTAGATCGCTTCGATGGGTGAGTAGATATCGCTGAGCCGGAACCACATGTTCAAGCAACAGCCGCACGACTTCAGAAGCCTGAATAGAGAGCGGAACGATATAGGGTGGCACCTTGGCGGTTTGACGGCGCGTTTTGCGCATCTTGAGCTGGAGCTGCTTGACCACTTCCGGCGGGATGATCCAAAGCCTACGCTCAAGATCGAATTGATCGGGCGTCGCCAGGCGCAACTCACCGGTACGCACCCCGGTCAACAGCAACAAGCGGATACCGAGTTGCGTCTGCTGCGACCCGCGGAACGCACGCAGCTTGCCCAAGAACTGTGGAAGCTCCTCCATGCGCAGGAAGGGATTGTGCTTCCACTGGCAGCTTGGGCACCGCCACCACATCGAGATCAGCGGCAGGATTGTGCTCAAGGCCCGCTATGCGTACTAGTGCGTAACGGAACAACTGATTGAGCCAGGTCCTGCACTTCTCCGCAGTCGTGAAGGCCTTCCTGCATTCGATACGGCTGAGCAGATCCATGAGCACATGTCGATTGATCTCATGGATCGACTGCTCGCCAATGTAGGGCTGAATATCTTTGGCAAAAATGCGCAGGATCTGCGACAGCGTGCTCTGTCGTCCTTCTTTGAGACTCAGCCTACGAAAGGCAATCCACTGCTCGAAGACAGCATCGAAGGTCTGGTCATTGGCAAGGCGCACAGCAACACGCTGTTGCTTGCGCTGTTCACTGGGATTGGTGCCCCGAGCAATTAGCGCCCGCGCTTCGTCACGCCGCGTCCGCGCGTCACGCAGCCCGACTTGAGGGTAACTGCCGAAGGACATGCGCTTCTGCTTGCCTTCCCAATAGAAGCGAAAATGCCACAGCTTTGCGCCCTGGGCCGTGACGTGAAGTATCAGACCATCATTGTCGGCAAGCGTGTAGTCCTTGCCGGTGACTCGGGCATGCCGAATCGCCATTTCCGAAAGAGCCATGGTGACCTCCTGAACCTGCCGGAAGCCAAATGCTCATCTCGTCACCGATCCTGCTCCATCGATAAACCGAATTGGGGTCTATCCCATTCTGGCCTCAAATCTGGCCTTAAAATGCGCGGCTACCCCCGGTTTTCGGTGGTTTTCGCTGGAACGAAAAAAGGGCCTTTCGGCCCTTTTTTCAACGACTTACAGACTTCCATGGAACTCTGTAGATCTATAACTGGAGCGGGAAACGAGACTCGAACTCGCGACCCCGACCTTGGCAAGGTCGTGCTCTACCAACTGAGCTATTCCCGCGTCGTGATGGGTGCCATTCTAGCGATTTCTAAAACAGCGTCAACCCCTTGATTCAAAAAACTTTTATTTTTTTTCCGAACCTTCGCGCAGGTGCGGCCAGGCGGCCAGCAGGTAGTGCACCATCGACCACAGCGTCAACCCCGCCGCCACCAGCAGCAGCCCGTAGCCCAGGATCACCCAGAACGTTACCGCTGGCGGGTTGCCCAGCAGGATCACCAGCGCCAGCATCTGCGCCGCAGTCTTCCACTTACCGAGGTTGGACACCGCCACATGTGCTCGAGCCCCTAGCTCAGCCATCCACTCGCGCAGCGCAGACACCACGATCTCGCGACCGATGATGACCGCCGCCGGCAGGGTCAGCCAGAAGTTGGCGTGGGTCTGCACCAGCAGCACCAGGGCCACTGCCACCATCAGCTTGTCGGCCACCGGGTCGAGGAAGGCGCCGAACGGCGTGCTCTGCTGCAGTCGACGCGCCAGGTAGCCGTCCAGCCAATCGGTGGCGGCGGCAACCGCGAATACGCTGCTGGCAGCCATGTAGCTCCACTCATAGGGCATATAGAAGAGCAGAATGAAGCACGGAATGAGCAGGACGCGTAGAACGGTGAGCAGGTTTGGAATATTCATCGGTACGACTGGCCGCAAGTTGAGCCCGGCATTCTACTCGCTATGCAGGCTGGCATAAATTGATTCGGCAAGCTTTTTACTGATGCCGGGGGCTTTGGCGATTTCATCGATACTGGCGCGGTTGAGCTCCTGTAAGCCGCCAAAATGTTTCAGCAGATCGCGGCGGCGCTTGGGCCCTACCCCAGCCACATCTTCAAGGCTGGAGACTCGACGGGCCTTGCCACGGCGGGCACGGTGGCCGGTGATAGCGAAGCGGTGGGCTTCGTCGCGGATCTGCTGGATCAGGTGCAAGGCCGATGAATCGCCCTTGAGGGTGAATTCGTGATGCACATCGTTCAGGTACAGGGTTTCGAAACCCGCCTTGCGTGTGACGCCCTTGGCCACACCGAGCAGGGTCAGGTCGGTGAAGCCCAGCTCCTGCATCACATCGCGGGCCATGTTCAGCTGACCCTTGCCACCGTCCACCAGCAGCACGTCGGGCAACTTGCCCTCACCGTCCTTGATGCGCCCATAGCGGCGGGTCAGGGCCTGATGCATGGCCGCGTAATCGTCACCTGCGGTGACGCCTTCGATGTTGAAGCGGCGGTAGTCGGACTTGATCGGCCCTTCGGGGCCGAACACCACGCAACTGGCCACGGTAGCTTCACCACTGGAGTGGCTGATGTCGTAGCATTCCAGGCGTTGCGGCACTTCATCCAGGCCCAGCACTTCGGCCAGGGCCTCGAAGCGCGCAGCCATGTGCTGGCGGTTGGCCAGGCGGGCATTCAGCGCCTGCTCGGCATTGGTCACTGCCAGTTGTTGCCAGCGGGCGCGGGTACCACGCACCCGGTGGCTGATGGTCAGTTCGCGGCCACGCAGCGTGTGCAGTGCTTCGGTGATGGCGTTGAAGTCTTCGTGCACAACATTGACGATCAACTCGCCGGGCAGCTCGCGCTCTGCGTTGCCCAAGTAGTACTGGGAAAGGAATGCGGCCATAACCTCGGCCACCTCCTCCTCGATGCCCACTTGCGGGAAGAAGTTCTTGCTGCCCAGTACTCGCCCGCCGCGCACGCTGATCAAGTGCACACAGGCGCCACCCGGGTTGACGAAGGCGGCGATGACGTCGACATCGCCGCTGCCGCCCTCGATGTACTGCTGGTCCTGCACACGGCGCAACAGGGCGATCTGGTCGCGCAGCTCGGCAGCTTTTTCGAAATCGAGGGCCATGGCGGCCTTCTCCATCTCGGCATTCAACTCATTGCCCAGTTGCTGGCTACGCCCTTCCAGAAACATCACCGAATGGCGCACGTCTTCTGCGTATTCCTCGGCAGTCACCAGGTCGGTGCAGGGCCCTTTGCAACGTTTTATCTGGTATTGCAGGCAGGGTCGGGTGCGGTTGGCGTAGTAGCTATCTTCGCACTGACGCACTGAAAAAGCCTTTTGCAGCAGGCTGAGGCTTTCGCGAATGGCCCCGGCGCTGGGGTACGGGCCAAAATAACGGCCCTTGGCCTTTTTCGCCCCCCGGTGAATGCCCAGGCGCGGAAACTCGCCATCGGACAGAAACACGTAGGGGTAGGACTTATCGTCGCGCAGCAGGATGTTGTACGGCGGCCGCCATTCCTTGATCAGGTTCTGCTCCAGCAGCAACGCCTCGGTTTCGTTGGCGGTGATGGTGGTTTCAACCTGGGCGATGCGCGCAACCAGCGCGGCGGTCTTGGGCGCAAGGCCAGTCTTGCGAAAATAGCTGGCCAGGCGCTTCTTCAGGTTCTTGGCCTTGCCCACGTAAAGCAGCCGGGCTTCGCCGTCGAACATCCGGTAAACGCCCGGGCGACCACTGCAGGTCGCCAGGAATGCGCTGGCATCAAAGACTTGGGACATGAGGTTTTACAGGCTTGCGTCAACCATACCGTGGCGAACGGCCAGCAAGGTCAATTCGACGTCGCTGGTGACCGAGAGTTTTTCAAAGATCCGATAACGGTAAGTATTGACGGTCTTGGGCGAGAGGCACAACTTGTCGGAGATGATCTGCACTTTCTGGCAGCCGACGATCATCAGGGCAATCTGGATTTCCCGTTCGGACAACGCGTCGAACGGAGAGCCCTGCGGCTGGAACGGTTTCAGCGCCAGCTGCTGGGCGATCTGCGGGCTGATATAGCGCTGGCCGGCAAAGGCCAGACGAATGGCCTGGACCATTTCGTCAAGGCCCGCACCCTTGGTCAGGTAGCCGGCAGCGCCGGCCTGCAACAGGCGTGTGGGGAACGGGTCTTCCTCGCACACCGTCACCGCCACTACCTTGATGTCAGGATGGCTGCGCAGCAGCTTGCGGGTGGCCTCCAAACCGCCGATGCCGGGCATTTTCACATCCATCAGCACAACGTCCGGCTTCAGCTCCCGGGCCAGTTTCAGTGCCGACTCGCCCGAGTCTCCCTCACCCACCACCTGCAGGCCGTCGATGTCGGCCAACATCCGTGTAATACCGGTTCGTACCAGATCGTGATCATCGACCACTAAGACCCTAATCAAGCACACACCTCGTCAGCAGGGCGATTGGATCCCGCCACCTTAACAAAATTTTTCACGGTGGGCCTAACGCATTGCTTCCTTCAGAAACGACTGACGTTCGACGGTGAGAGGCCTCACGATTTGCCGGGGCTTGGCGTCGTTGGCCAATCGCCCCAAAAGGTGCAAGAGCGCCGCCTGATCGTCCAACGGTAACTCCCGAAAAGCCTCCAGCAAACCGGACTCATCCGCGCTCAAACCTTCGAGCGCTGCCGGAGTGCGCAGGCCGCTGAGTACGTACAGCGCATCCACGCCCCTGGCCGCCAATGCCGCCAGGTAATCGACCCGCGGCGTGCGTTCACCGCTTTCGTACTTGCCCTGAGCGTTGGGCTCGACCCCACCGATATCGCCAAATACACGCTGGGTCATACCCAGCCGCTCACGCTCTTCCCGCAGTCGCGGACCGATTCCGTTCATAGGGGCTTCTCCTTTTCCCTTGTATCCTCAAACACGGTCTACCCGCCTGCAGGCAGCCGTAAATGTGTGGATCCACTATGCCCATGCTCTGTGGCTGCGACAAGCCATCATTTAGCTACTACGTTGATATCTCGCTGCATCCGCACAAAGCAATCGTCCTCACCCATCTCGACGAAGCCGTGACGCTGGTACAACAAGCGGGCCGGGTTGCTGCGGAACACCATCAGCCGCAACAGTGGGAGGCGCCGCTGCCTGGCCCACAGCGCCAGTTCTTCCAGCACCCAGCTACCGACGCCCCGCCCACGGTGTTCAGGCAACAGGTGCAACTCGCGGATGAACAGTGCCTGGCGGTCCTGGCTGAGGCTGCAAAAACCCAACAGGGTGTCACCTTCGATCACCAGCCACTGCTCGCGCCAGCCCCAGGCTGCGTCGAAGGCTTCTTCGATCCACAGCAGGTCGTATTCGCGGTAGTAGGGCAACATGGCGCGGCGCGTGAGGTCGCGGGCGAAGGTACAGTGAATGTCTTTGGCGGGAATCAACTGTAAGGGCATCGCATCGCACTCATTGGGCATAACACACCGGCGAACTGCCAGGGCCACACCGGTCCAGTTCGTTTTCCAACCAGTCGGCCAGCACCCGGGCATTGTTGTGCTCGCTGTCCTTGCCGGCATACAGCAATGTCAGCGTCCCCTTCCTGGCCATGTCCAGCAGCGGATACCAGTGCTCGGGGTGGGCCGCCAGTTCCTGCTGGTAACGCTGGGTAAAAACGGCGAAATCCACTTCACCCTGGTGGAATGCCTTACGCAATTCATTCGAAGGTGCCACTTCGCGCAACCACTGCCCATGGAGGTCTTCCTTGCGTTTGTTGCGCGGCCACAGGCGGTCGACCAGTACACGCTGGCCATCTTCATCCTCAACCGCATCATAGACACGCTTGCAGCGGATCATGGGCGTCTCCTGCCATTACCGTCCGTCTTGAGCCTAGATAATTCATTGATCGAGGTCACGGCCGGGTTACGAATTGTTTCTATGCTCAAGGCCTTCGGCATTTTCGCCCAACGCCAACCGGAGCCCCCATGGCAACCCCGTCAGTGGCCAGCAGCCCACTACTGGCCCAACACGACGCCCGCCCGCAGCTCTCCCACAAGCCTGGGCGTGCCACCTTAACGTTGTTCTTCAGCCTGCTGCTGGCTGGTATCGCCTACACCGCCTGGAGCCTCAAGCAGGATGTGGCCGCAAGCGGTACGGTCATCACCACGGCCACACCGTTCCTTCTGCTGGGCCTGGCGCTGCTGATTGCCCTGGGCTTCGAGTTCGTCAACGGCTTCCACGACACCGCCAACGCGGTAGCCACAGTGATATACACCCATTCGTTGCCGGCCCCGGTCGCGGTGGTGTGGTCTGGGCTGTGCAACTTCCTGGGCGTGCTTTTCTCCAGTGGCGCGGTGGCGTTCGGCATCATCGCCCTGCTACCGGTAGAGCTGATTCTGCAGGTCGGCTCTTCGGCCGGCTTTGCCATGGTTTTCGCCTTGCTGCTGGCGGCGATCATCTGGAACCTTGGCACCTGGTGGCTGGGCCTGCCGGCATCGTCCTCGCACACCCTGATTGGCTCGATCATCGGCGTGGGCGTAGCCAATGCGCTGATGCATGGGCGTGACGGCACCAGCGGCGTGGACTGGGCCCAAGCCAGCAAGGTGGGTTATGCCCTGCTGTTCTCACCGCTGATCGGTTTTGCTTGCGCAGCCCTGTTGCTGCTGGCCCTGCGTGCGCTGGTCAAACGCAAGGCCCTGTACCAGGCACCGGAAGGCCAGACACCGCCACCGTGGTGGATCCGCAGCCTACTGATTCTGACCTGCACCGGGGTATCGTTTGCCCACGGCTCCAACGACGGCCAGAAAGGCATGGGGCTGATCATGCTGATTCTGGTCGGCACCCTGCCGATGGCTTACGCGCTGAACAAGACCTTGCCCAACGAGCAGGCTCTGCAATTTTCCGCTGTCGCCGAGGTAACCCGCCAGGCACTGGTACGCAGCGCCCCGCAAGCGGCCCCGGCTGACCCGCGCCAGGTACTGACCCTGTTCATTGCCGAACCCAAGGCCAGCCCGCACCTGGTACCAGCACTGGCGGCGCTGACCGGGATGATCGGCGAAGAGGTCAAAGGCTATGGCTCGCTCAAGCGCGTACCGGCTGAGGCCATGGCCAACGTGCGTAACGACATGTACCTGACCAGTGAAGCCATCCGCCTCATGGAGAAAAACCACTTGGTGGCATTCGATGCCGACACCCGCAGCCATGTCCAGCTTTTCAAAGTCCAGCTGGACGACGCTACCCGCTATATTCCGCTGTGGGTGAAGGTGGCTGTAGCCATCGCGCTGGGGCTGGGGACCATGGTTGGCTGGCGACGTATTGTGGTCACCGTTGGCGAGAAGATCGGCAAGACCCACCTCAGCTATGCCCAAGGCGCATCGGCCGAAGTGGTGGCGATGTGCACCATTGGCGCAGCGGATATGTTCGGGCTGCCGGTGTCGACCACGCATGTGCTGAGTTCGGGGGTGGCCGGGGCCATGGTGGCCAATGGGTCGGGGATTCAGAGGCGCACTTTGTTCAATCTGCTGATGGCCTGGGTGCTGACCTTGCCAGCGGCAATGCTGTTGGCTGGCAGCCTGTACTGGCTGCTGAACCACATCTTCTGAACCCGTACGCCGCCTTCTGTAGGCGCGGGTTTACCCGCGAATACGGTAGCGGTGACAACCGTGAACGGCGGGTGGAGATTGGCCAACAGGCCCGGCCCTTTCGCGGGTAAACCCGCTCCTACGAGGGCCTGCGCCCAACCACCGACCTGTGTCCACCACCAATCCGGCGTAGGAGCGGGTTTACCCGCGAATACGGTAGCGGCGGCAACGGTGAACAGCGGGTGGAGATTGGCCAGCAGGGCCGGCCCTTTCGCGGGTAAACCCGCTCCTACGAGGGCCTGCGCCCAATCACCGACCTGTGTCCACCACCGATCCGGCGTAGGAGCGGGTTTACCCGCGAATACGGTAGCGGCGACAACGGTGAACAGCGGGTGGGGATTGGCCAGCAGGGCCGGCCCTTTCGCGGGTAAACCCGC
>NZ_JBTRAR010000048.1:0-7711 GCF_054611535.1 Pseudomonas sp. VEM90
GGTTCTGATCGGGCGTACAGTCCGTTTGCGATGGCGACGCCGACTCACCTTTCCGCCCTTACGGCGGGTCCCTTTTTGTCGTGGCAAAAAGGGACCAAAAACCGTCGGCTCCCATCATCCGGCCCCTACGCTGCGCTCCGGGGTCCCCTCGCTCCGGCCTCCTGAAGTCGCAATCTGCGTCGCCTGGACTACCGCGCGCTTAGAAGCAAAAGCGAAAAGCGCTCAGCGCCGCACTTGCTTGAGGGTTTCGGCAATCAGGAACGCCAACTCCAGCGACTGATCAGCATTCATCCGCGGATCACAATGAGTGTGATACCGGTCAGACAACGCATCCTCGGTGATCGGCCGGGCACCGCCGATGCATTCGGTGACGTTCTGCCCAGTCATCTCGATATGGATACCGCCGGCATGGCTGCCCTCAGCCTGGTGCACCTGGAAGAACTGCTTCACCTCATCCAGAATCTGCGCAAAATCGCGGGTCTTGTAACCGCTGCTGGCCTTGATGGTGTTGCCGTGCATCGGATCGGAACTCCACAGCACCTTGCGCCCCTCGCGCTCGACCGTGCGGATCAGCCCCGGCAAGTGGTCGCCAACCTTGCCCGCGCCCATGCGCACGATCAGGTTCAAACGCCCCGGGTCGTTGGCCGGGTTGAGCGTGTCGATCAGGCGGATCAGCTCTTCGGGGTTCATGCTCGGGCCAACCTTGACCCCAATCGGGTTGTGCACGCCACGCAGGAACTCCACATGGGCCCCATCGAGCTGGCGGGTGCGGTCGCCGATCCACAGCATGTGCGCCGAGCAGTCGTAGTAGTCGCCGGTCAGGCTGTCCTGGCGCACGAAGGCTTCTTCATAGTTCAGCAGCAGTGCTTCGTGGGCCGTGAAGAAGCTGGTTTCGCGCAGTTGCGGCGCACTGTCCAGGCCACAGGCACGCATGAACGCCAGGGTTTCATCGATGCGATTGGCCAACTGGTGGTACTTGTCGGCCAGCGCCGAGTTGGCGATGAAGTCCAGGTTCCACTTGTGCACCTGATGCAGGTCGGCAAACCCGCCCTGGGCGAACGCGCGCAGCAAGTTGAGGCTGGCGGTGGCCTGGTGGTAGGCCTGCAGCAGGCGATCCGGGTCCGGAATACGGCTTTTGGCGTCGAAACCTATGCCGTTGACGATGTCGCCGCGGTAGGCGGGGAGGGTGATGTCGCCGATGGTTTCATCGCCAGATGAGCGGGGTTTGGCGAACTGCCCGGCCATACGCCCCACTTTCACTACCGGGCAGCCGGCGGCAAAGGTCATGACAATGGCCATTTGCAGCAGCACCTTGAAGGTGTCGCGGATTTTTGCAGCCGAGAACTCGGCGAAGCTCTCGGCGCAATCGCCGCCCTGAAGCAGGAAGGCACGCCCTTCAGTGACTTCGGCAAACTGCCGGCGCAGCTCGCGCGCCTCACCCGCGAACACCAGCGGCGGGTAGCTGGCCAGGGTCTGTTCAACCTTCAGCAGGTGCGCGGCATCGGGGTAGGTCGGTTGCTGCTGGATCGGCAGGGCGCGCCAGCTGTCGGGGCTCCACGGTTGGTTCATCTTGGGCTCGGTATTGTCGGTTGTAGGCTATGGGCCATGGTAACAGTTGGCGCTGCGCTTGTTGCATCCAGGGTGTTGGCGGACAATGCGCGTTTTTGCGCAGGTGGGTGGTGGACATGACGGCGGAACGGCAAGAGCGGCTGCTGGCACGGGTGGAGGATGCTTTTGGCGTCATCAGCGTGTACGAAGTAGACGACTACCGCTTTCTGGAGTTCGGCGATGCGATCGAGCAAAGCTGTGTGTTCACGGCCGACCCCAGCTGGCTGGAGTACGACTATACCCGCGCCATGCTGGTGGGGGCGCTGTGCCACGAATCGCCGGAGAGCGCGCTGTTTCTGGGCCTGGGCGCCGGCACGCTGACCCAGGCCTGCATGAAGTTCCTGCCGCTTGAAGACATCGAGGCCATCGAGCTGCGCCCGGATGTGCCGCGCCTGGCCATGGATTACCTGGGCCTGGACGACGACCCACGGCTGTATGTGCGCATCGGCGATGCCCTGGAGTTGCTGCCCACGGCAGAGAAGGCCGACCTGCTGTTCGTTGACTTGTACACCGACCATGGTCCTGGGGTCGGGCACCTGGCGTGGAACTTTCTGGAAAACTGCCAGCAACACCTGAACCCGGGCGGCTGGCTGGTGATCAACCAGTGGGCCACCGATGATGGCAGGCCGCTGGGCGCAGCGTTGTTGCGCGGGTTGTACCACCGGCATTACTGGGAACTGCCTGTGAAGGAGGGCAATGTGATTCTGCTGGTGCCGGCAGACCTGGAGCAGTCGCTGGACCTGGACGGTTTGAGAGCCCGGGCCGAAGCGCTGGCGCCCCGTTTGGGGTACAGCCTCGATGGGCTGATCCGCGAGATTCGGCCGGCTACCTGAAAGGCTCAACCGCTGCGATACCGAGCGCGCAAGGCTTCAGGGGATTATCGATTCAGCCTGTCGTGCTTGGTGGCCCGATGCTGGCCCTGCACCCGTGAAAATTTTCCTCACGTACGTGACTATTTCAGGTATAGTACGCGCCGGTCTTTTAGCGGACCTCAAAATCAGGTGGTGCAAATCCTCCGAGTCCAGCTTCGGCTGCGCGTCCGCTAGGCGGACCTTCCCAAGTTTTCTTTTTCAATCGTTTTCGCAAATCCCCGCCGCCAAAGCTGCCTGGGTGACCTGACGGTCTTTCAAGGCATGTGCAGCTTTGGAGCATGGGTCTTTGCGGATGCACCTAGAGGCAGACCCATGACCCAGGAAACCGGCGGCTTCGCCGCTCTCGATCTTAATCCGAACATTGTTGCTGCCGTTGTGGCTACCGGCTATGAAGAGCCGTCCGCCATTCAGCAACAATCGATCCCGATCATCCTCGCCGGTCACGACATGATCGGCCAGGCGCAGACTGGCACCGGCAAAACCGCTGCCTTCGCCCTGCCGATCCTGAACAAGATCGATGTGAGCAAGCGCGAACCGCAAGCCCTGATCCTGGCGCCAACCCGTGAGTTGGCGCTGCAAGTTGCTACCGCTTTCGAAACCTACGCCAAGCAGATGCCGGGCGTGAACGTTGTCGCCGTCTACGGTGGTGCCCCGATGGGCCCACAGCTGCGTGCGATCCGCAACGGCGCGCAAATCGTCGTGGCCACCCCGGGCCGTCTGTGCGACCACCTGCGTCGTGACGAAAAAGTCTTGTCGACCGTACAGTACCTGGTACTGGACGAAGCCGACGAGATGCTGAAGCTGGGCTTCATGGACGACCTCGAAGTGATCTTCGACGCAATCCCGGCTACCCGTCAGACCGTACTGTTCTCCGCAACCCTGCCGTCGTCGATCCGTTCGATCGCCGAGCGTCACCTGCGTGAACCCAAGCACGTCAAGATCCAGACCAAGACCCAGACCGTTACCGCGATCGAGCAGGCCCACCTGATGGTCCACGCGGACCAGAAGATCCCGGCTGTGCTGCGTCTGCTGGAAGTGGAAGAGTTCGACGCGCTGATCGCCTTCGTACGTACCAAGCAAGCCACCCTGGACCTGGCCGCCGCGCTGGAAGCCAAAGGCTACAAGGCTGCTGCACTGAACGGCGACATCGCCCAGAACCAGCGTGAGCGTGTGATCGACTCGCTCAAGGATGGCCGCCTGGACATCGTCGTCGCCACCGACGTCGCTGCCCGTGGCCTGGACGTACCGCGCATCACTCACGTATTCAACGTCGACATGCCGTACGACCCGGAGTCCTACGTACACCGTATCGGCCGTACTGGCCGTGCCGGTCGCGATGGCCGTGCACTGTTGCTGGTTACCCCGCGTGAGCGCCGCATGCTGCAGGTGATCGAGCGTGTAACCGGGCAGAAGGTTGCCGAAGCGCGCCTGCCGAATGCCCAGGCTGTGCTGGATGCCCGCATCAAGAAGCTGACCTCGAGCCTGGCGCCGCTGGTAGCCGAAGCAGAAGCCACCCACGGCGAGCTGTTCGACCGCCTGACCACCGACCTGGGTTGCAGTGCGCGTGCCCTGGCTTCGGCCCTGCTGCGCAAGGCCACCAATGGCCAGGCGCTGGACCTGGCGGCGGTAGAGCGTGAGCAGCCGCTGGTGCCGAGCTTTGCCCCGCGTGGTGAGCGTACCGAGCGCGGTGAGCGTGGCGAGCGCCCTGACCGTGGTGACCGTGAGCGTCGTGCGCCGCTGCCGTTGGCCGAAGGCCGCGTGCGTTGCCGTACCGCCCTGGGTGCCCGTGATGGCATCGCTGCCAAGAACCTGCTGGGTGCGATCCTCAACGAAGGTGGCCTGGCGCGTGATGCTATCGGCCGCATCCAGGTGCGCGACAGCTTCAGCCTGGTCGAGCTGCCGGAAGACGGCCTCGAGAAGCTGCTGTCCAAGCTCAAGGACACCCGCGTGGCTGGCAAGCAGCTGAAGCTGCGTCGCTACCGCGAGGATTGATCCTGGCGTAATGAAAGAATCCCCGGCTTAGGTCGGGGATTTTTTTTGCCTGTACCGGCCCTTTCGCGGGCAAGCCCGCTCCTACAGGTACTGAAATCTGTGGGGTACCTGTGGGAGCGGGCAAGCCCGCGAAGAGGCCCTTCAGTCGAACCGATAGATGTCCATCCCCAGCGCGCCCAGGGTAAACCCCTGATGCACCACGCCGAACTTGCTCCCGGCCCCGAGGGCAAAGAACAGCGGCAGCAAATGCTCATCACTGGGATGGTTGCGCAGCGCAAACGGCGCCTGCTGCCGGTAATCCAGCAACGCCGCCTGGTCATCCTCCTGCAGTCGGTCTACCACCCAATCCCTGAACGCCAGCGCCCACGGCTCGATCACATCCGGCCTTGCATGCCAGTCCAGCTCACCCAGGTTGTGGGTAATGCTGCCCGAACCCATCAGCAGTACATCCTCGGCACGCAACCCCGCCAGTGCCTGGCCCACCTTCAGCTGCAGCGCCGGCCCCATGTGGCTGGGCAGTGAAACCTGCACCACGGGAATGCGCGCATCCGGGTACATCAGCGACAGCGGCACCCAGGCGCCATGGTCGAATGGGCGTTGCATGTCCAGTCGCGCGGGTAACCCCGCAGCCTTCAATCGCTCACTGACCTGGCCAGCAAGCCCGGGCTCGCCCGGCGCCGGGTACTGCACTGCATACAGAGCCGGTGGGAAGCCGTAGAAGTCGTGCCAGGTTTCGGGCTGTGCGCTGCCGGTGACCAGCAGCTCGCGGCTTTCCCAGTGTGCCGACACCACCACGATCGCTTTCGGCCGGGGTAGCGCGTTGGCCAACCCGGATAGCGCCGGCCCGCTGGCGCCGGGTTGCAGGGCAAGCATGGGGGAACCGTGGGAAATGAACAGGCTGGGCAGCATGACGGGGTCCTGAAGGTTAAGATGCAACCATCTTCGATTAACTACAGATCGAAATCCAAACCAAGTTTTACCGACAAATTATCTAAAAATCGGGAGTGATCATGGAGCCAGCGTTCTGGCAACAACGGTGGGCCGACAATCAGATCGGCTTTCACCAGGCGCAGGTGAACCCCTATCTGCAGACGTACTGGCCCTTGTTGCAGTTGGCACCGGGCAGCCGCGTGCTGGTGCCTCTGTGCGGCAAGAGCCTGGACCTGGCCTGGCTGGCTGGGCAGGGCTATCGCGTATTGGGTGTAGAGCTGTCGCGGCGGGCGGTGGAGGATTTTTTCCGTGAGCACGGGCTTGAGGCCGAAGTGCGGCAGCAGGGCGCATTCGAGGTTTGGCGCAGTGGAGATGTGCAGCTGTGGTGTGGCGACTTCTTTGCCTTGCGGGCAGAGGATGTGGCTGACTGCGTGGGGCTGTATGACCGGGCGGCGGTGATTGCGCTGCCGGTGCAGATGCGTGCGCGGTATATGCAGCTGTTGTCGGGTTTGCTGCCGGCAAATTGCCGTGGGTTGGTGGTGACGCTGGAGTATGACCAGTCGTTGTTGGCCGGGCCGCCGTTTTCGGTCAGGGATGAAGAGCTGAGACAAGGGTTTGCGGAGTGGCAGGTGGAGCAGCTGGAGGCAGTGGAGGTGATTGAGGACAGCCCGAAGTTCATGCAGGCCGGGGCGTCGAGTTTGTTGGAGCGGGTGTATCAGGTCAGCCGATAAGCAGGTATGGCAGGCTGACGCGGCCCATGTGGGAGCGGGCGCGCCCGCGAAACAGGCGACGCGGTAGAAGGCACCGGCTTTGCCGGTGTTCGCGGGCGCGCCCGCTCCCACAGAAGGCTGCGTAAGGCCGGGAATAAAAAAGGGCGACCGAAGTCGCCCTTTGTTTTTAACAGGTGAATCAGCCGCGCTGACGCAGGGCCTCGATGCGGTCTTCCAGCGGTGGATGGCTCATCAGCAACCCGGCCAGGCCGTGCTTGAGGCCGCCATTGATGCCGAAGGCCTTCATGGTGTCCGGCATGTGCACTGGCAGGCCTTGTTCCACGCGCAGGCGCTGCAGGGCGCCGATCATTGCTGCGGTACCGGCCAGCTGCGCACCGGCTTCGTCGGCGCGGAATTCGCGGCGGCGCGAGAACCACATCACGATCATGCTGGCCAGGATGCCAAGGATCAGCTCGGCAACGATGGTTGCGACATAGTAGGCAATGCCTTGGCCCTCTTCGTTCTTGAAGATCACCTTGTCGACAAAGTTGCCGATGATGCGTGCAAAGAACATCACGAAGGTGTTCACCACGCCCTGCACCAGCGCCAGGGTGACCATGTCGCCGTTGGCAACGTGGCCGATCTCGTGGGCCAGTACCGCGCGCACTTCATCGGGCGAAAAACGCTCCAGCAGGCCCTGAGACACCGCTACCAGCGCGTCGTTGCGGTTCCAGCCGGTGGCGAAGGCGTTGGCCTCGTATGCCGGGAAGATACCCACTTCGGGCATTTTGATGCCCGCTTCGCGAGACAGCTCTTCGACCGTTTGCAGCAGCCACTGCTCGTGGCGGGTGCGCGGTTGGCTGATGATCTGGGTGCCGGTGGTCATCTTCGCCATCCACTTGGAGATGAACAGCGAGACGAGGGAGCCGGCAAAGCCGAACACGGCGCAGAACACCAGCAGGCTGCTGAGGTTCAGGTCGACCCCGTTGGCGGCCATGAACCCGTTGAAACCGAACAGGCTCAGGGTAATGCTTGCAACCAGCACCACCGCGAGGTTGGTGGCTACAAACAACAGAATGCGCATCATGGTTGTTACGTTCTCCTGACGGATGAGTTGTCGCTTACTGCGGGGTATATAAGGGGCCTGCCGCGCCGATTCAATCGGGGGACTATTTCAAACTGTGTACGGCGGAGTATGGCAGAGGATGGCCTGCGGGCTGTGGGATAGAGCGTTGCAGGATGTAAGAAACATTCGGCTTGGGGGCTGCGTCATGGCCGCTGGGTGTTTGCCGCAAGTGGTGTGGCGCCTGTGAGATCGAGCGCCGCCCGCGCGGCGCTTCGCGGGTAAACCCGCTCCTACGTTTGTTTCGGGCCAGTCCCTCCTGTGCCAGGCGCGCGCGACCGCCTTGTTTGTACGACGCGATATCGAGCCATGCGCCAGGGCGTTCGCGCGCAAATCCCACAGGCATAATTGGCCCGAAACAAACGTAGGAGCGGGTTTACCCGCGAAGCGCCGCGCGGGCGGCGCTCGATCTACGCCCCACCATCAACCTTTCGTCGAACCCCTCGTCGAAACTCTCGTCGCCCCCCGTCGAACCC
>NZ_JBTRAR010000049.1:0-6976 GCF_054611535.1 Pseudomonas sp. VEM90
GAGCGGGTTTACCCGCGAATACGGTAGCGGCGGCAACGGTGAACGGCGGGTGGAAATTGGCCAGCAGGCCCGGCCTCTTCGCGGGTGAACCCGCTCCTACGACGGCCTGTGCCCAACCTCCAGTGTAGGAGCGGGTTTACCCGCGAATACGGTAGCGGCAACGGTGATCGGCCAGTGGAAATTGGCCGGCACAGTCAACCTCACTCACCACGCCGTTCGATCTCCTCAGCATAGCGCCCCGCAAAGGTCATGAGCGCCGGCCCCGCCTCCTGCAAGGTCACCAGCGCCGCACGCAGGAAGTTCATGTTGCCCTCGACCCGCGCCCGCTCCAGCCAAGGCGCGGCCTCAGCCACCTGCCCACGCTCGACCAGCACCAGCGCCAGGCTGAACATCCCGCGAAAATCCCCCGCCTCGGCCGAACGCCGATACCAGCGCACCGCCCGCGCCGGGCTGGGCGCCGTGGCAATGCCCTGCTCCAGGTAACGCCCATACAGGTTCATCGACTTGGCATGCCCCAGCTGTGCAGCCTTCTCGTAGCACATCAGCGCCTGCACCTGATTGACCGGCACCCCACGCCCGGTCGCCAGAAGGTTGCCCAGGTTATACAGGCCCCAGTCCAAACCGGAATCGGCCGCACGGGCGTAGTGAACGGCAGCCTGCGCCAAATTCACCTCACCGCCCCAACCATGCTCCAGGCAACGCCCGAGCATGTTGTGCGCCATGGCATTCCCCCCCTGTGCAGCGATACCGAACCAGCGCCGGGCGACGGTGGCATCCTGCTGGATGCCAAGCCCATCCAGCAGGATCTGGCCCAGCAGCAACTGCGCCTCGACCGCACCCTGCCCCGCTGCCGCCAGAATCGCCTGGGCGGCCTTGCCGGGGGATTCCTCGAGCATGGCCTGCAAGCCGGCCACATCCACCACTTCCTCACGCCGCAGCAGGTAGGACACGACTCAGACCTCAGCCCAGCGGCGCAGCAAGTTATGGTAGGTGCCCGTCAGTTGCAACAGCGAAGGATGGTCCGGCACATCGGCGGTCAGTTGCTGGATAGCGTTGTCCATCTCGAACAGCAGCGCCCGCTGGCTGTCATCGCGCACCAGGCTCTGGGTCCAGAAGAATGCGGCATAGCGTTGGCCACGGGTCACCGGGTTGACCTTGTGCAGGCTTGTGCCGGGGTACAGCACCATGTCACCAGCGGCCAGCTTGACCTGCTGCACGCCATAGGTGTCCTGGATCACCAGTTCACCGCCGTCGTAGCTTTCCGGGTCGCTGAGGAACAACGTGGAAGACAGGTCGGTACGCACCCGCTCCGGGCTGCCCTTGGGCTGGCGCAGGGCGTTGTCGATGTGGAAGCCGAAGTTGCCACCTTCGCGGTAGCAATTGATCAGCGGCGGGAACACCTTGTGCGGCAAGGCTGCCGACATGAAGCGCGGGGTTTTCCACAGGCGGTCGATCAGCGCAGTGCCGATTTCCTTGGCCAGCGCATGGCCTTCCGGCAGTTGCAGGTTGTGCTTGGCCTTGGCCGACTGATAACCCGCCGTAACCTTGCCATCGGCCCAGTCGGCCTGCTCCAGCGCCTCGCGAATACGGGCCAGCTCATCAGCGTCGAACAGGCCTGGGATGTGAAGCAGCATGGCAACAGCACCGTTGGGAAATGTAAAGGCGCAATGATATTGATTCCCTTTTGCGCTACACAAGCCCCATTCGCCGCTTAAGACGTTTCAGCTGCATGAAACCGTAAAGACAAATTGTAAAGATTGTAAATTCTTCACGAATGGTAACGACTCTCAATTGTTAGTCAAAATTGCTTACATTAAGATCCACCGCCTCGAAACCTTGGGGAAGGTCCTTACCAATGCGTCACTACGTGCCATCTGCTGTGAGCTCACAACGCCTGCTTGCGTCCGCCATCGGCGTTGCCATCTCTGCTGCATCGACTGCTCAGCTTGCATGTGCAGATGATCAGGCTGCTGATTCTGTCATTTCACTCGACGCGACCAGCGTCAACGCTGCACAGGATGTCACCAGCTACAAGACGGACACCGCCAGCTCGAAGAAGTACACCGCCCCGCTGCGTGAAACACCGAAGAGTGTCACGGTGATCCCTCAGCAAGTCATTCGTGACACAGGTGCGACTTCCTTGGTAGACGCCTTGCGCACAACCCCAGGCATCACTTTTGGCGCAGGCGAAGGCGGCAATCCCGCGGGTGACCGCCCTATCATTCGCGGCTTCAACGCCGAAAGTGACGTATTTGTCGATGGCATGCGCGATGTCGCATCCCAAAGCCGGGAGATCTTCAACGTCGAGTCCATTGAGGTCGCAAAAGGCCCTGGCTCCGCTTTTACCGGTGCTGGCTCGACGGGCGGGAGCCTCAACCTGGTCACCAAGAGCGCAAAACTTGGCGATAGCTACAACGGTGGGTTCACTTGGGGTTCAGACCAGACCAAACGCACCACCCTGGACTTGAACAAGCAACTGACCGACACCTCTGCCTTTCGCTTGAACCTGATGAAGCACGAAGCCAACGTCGCCGGTCGTGACGATGTGGATGTGAGCCGTTGGGGGGTAGCACCGTCGTTCGCTTTTGGCTTGGGCACCGATACACGGGTCACAGTGGGTTACTACCACCTGAAAACCGACGATATGCCTGACTACGGCATCCCGCTGAACCGCAGCGCCACGCGCAGCAAATACAATGTAGATGGCCCGGCTCATGTTGACCGCGACAACTTCTACGGTTTGAACGGACGCGACTATCGCAAGACCAGCAACGACAGCGGCACGATCCGTATCGAACATGACCTGAACGAAAACCTGACACTGTCCAACAGCTTCCGCATGTCGCGCTCGACCCTCGACTACATCGTGACCAACCCGGATGACAGTAAAGGTAACGTCGCCAACGGTACGGTCTATCGCGCCACCAAGAACCGCAATTCGACGTCCAAAGGCTGGGTGAACCAGACCGACCTGAGTGCCAAGTTCAATACCGGCTTCATCGAGCATAGCCTGGTGACAGGCCTGGAGTTCACCTACAGCGACACGCATAACCGCGGGTATGTCGTCACCTCGGCCGCTGGCACAGGCACTGTTTGCACCCCCGCCTTGCTGGCTTCGGGCGACTGCACCAGCCTCTACGACCCATCCCCGGATGACGGCTGGTCTGGCACGATTACCGACAGCCAAGCCTTCACCGATACGAATACGAAAACCAGCGCTGCCTACGTATTTGACACACTGACTTTCAACGAACAGTGGTCGCTGAACCTTGGCCTGCGTTACGACGATTACCAAACCAAATCAAGCGGATACAGCACAGGTGGTCGTGGCTCGGTGGCGGGGGACTTCTCTCGCGAAAACAACGCGCATCTGTGGAACTACCAAGTTGGCGTAGTCTACAAGCCGTTGCCCAACGGCAGTATTTACGCTGCATGGTCGACCTCCAGCAACCCGTCGGGCGAAACCAGCGGCAATGGCGGCCTGGAGCTGGCGGCCAACAACAGCAACCTCGATCCAGAACGCAACCGCAACTACGAAATCGGCACGAAGTGGGACTTCTTCGACGATAACCTATCGTTGACCGCAGCCTTGTTCCGTACCGACAAAACCAACGCACGCGTCACCGATCCAGACAATGCCACTTATCAGGTGCTCGATGGCGAACAACGGGTCCAGGGTGTGGAGCTGACCTACTCGGGTAACCTGACCAGCAAGTGGAAGGTCTATGGCGGCTACACCTATATGGAAAGCGAGATCGTGAAAACCTCTACTGCAGCGAACGAAGGCAACCACATGCCTAGCACGCCGCGTAACAACTTCACGTTCTGGTCGACCTACGACATCATTCCGCAACTGACCGTCGGTGCTGGCGCGACTTTTGTCGACTCGCGCTTCGGTGACGAAGCCAACTCTGTCGAGGTGCCTTCCTACTGGCGCTATGACGCCATGGCTACCTATCGCCTGACGAAGAATGTCGACTTGCAGCTGAATGTGCAAAACCTGACCGACAAGCGTTACTTCGATCAAGTATTCGCTACGCATTACGCTCACGTAGCGCCTGGCCGTACTGCACTCATGAGTGCCAACTTCCACTTCTAATCAAGTCACCCCGAGCCCCGTTCATTCCCGTGAGCGGGGCTTTTGCGTATCAAGGCATAATGCACGCCGCGCAGGTCGTGGCAGCAACTCAAGGTGAGTAACGTGGTGAAGAAGACGCTGTTCCAATTGCACTGGTTCTTTGGCATCACCGCTGGCCTGGTGCTGGCCTTGATGGGCATTACCGGGGCGCTGTACTCGTTCCAGGAAGAACTGCTGCGCGCATTCAATGCCGATGTACTCAAGGTAGAAGTACGCGCCGAAGGCGTGCTGCCGCCGGCCGAGCTGGTTAAACGGGTCGAAGCCCAGCAGCACGACAAGGTGTCGATGCTGTGGGTCGACGTGCGTGAAGGCAACGCTGCACGTATCTTCTTCATGCCGGCACCGGGCGAACGCCGTGGCGAACTGCGCTATGCCGACCCGTACACCGGCGAACTCAAGGGTGAAGTGGCCGGGCAAGGCTTCTTCAACCTCATGCTCAAGCTGCACCGCTTCCTCGCCATAGGCGACACTGGCCGGCAAATCACCGGGGCCTGCACCTTGATGCTGGTGTTCTTCTGCCTGTCCGGCCTGTACCTGCGCTGGCCGCGCAAAGCGCTGGACTGGCGCACCTGGCTGACCTTCGACTGGGCCAAGAAAGGCCGCGCCTTCAACTGGGACCTGCACGCCGTGGCAGGTACCTGGTGCCTTCTGTTCTACCTTCTGTTCGCCCTGACCGGCCTGTTCTGGTCCTATGAGTGGTACCGCGAAGGCCTGAACAAGCTGCTGGCTGACGCGCCGGCTGCGGGCCAGCAGCAAAAACGTGGTGAAGGCCGTGGCCGGCACGGGCCGCAGAAAGTCGACAGGAATGCACCGCCGCTGGTGGTGGACTACGACGCCATCTGGGCCAACCTAAAAGACGCCGCGGGCCCAGGCCTTTCCACCTACAACCTGCGCCTGCCGCCCGCTGGCGGTCAGCCGGCCAACCTGTTCTACCTGCTCGACAACGCTGCCCACCCACGTGCCTTCAATACCCTGGTCCTGGACCCGGCCACTGGCCAGGTTAAAAAGCACGACCGCTACACCGACAAGTCCTTCAAGGCGCAACTGCTGCAGAGTGTTTACGCCTTGCATGTGGGCGAGTACTTCGGCTTGCCGGGGCGCATCATCGTCACCATCGCCAGCCTGACCATGCCGTTGTTCTTCGTCACTGGCTGGCTGCTGTACCTCGACCGTCGCCGCAAGAAACGTCAGGTGCGCGCAGCCCGTGGCAAGGTCGCCAACAGCAACGGCAATGGCGACGGTTGGCTGATCGGTTTTGCCAGCCAGAGTGGCTTTGCCGAGCAGTTGGCCTGGCAGAGTGCGAAGCAGCTACAGGCAGCTGGCCAGACAGTTCAGGTGCGCGCCCTTGCCGAGCTGGGTGAAAACGACCTGCGCCAGGCCCATCGCGCGCTCTTCGTGGTGAGTACCTTCGGCGACGGCGAAGCGCCCGACAGCGCTCGCGCCTTCGAGCGCAAGGTGCTCGGCCAGCCTTGGGCACTGAACAACCTCAACTATGCCCTGCTCGCCCTCGGTGATCGTCAGTACCCGCACTTCTGCGGTTTCGCTCGTCGTCTCCAGGCGTGGCTGGGGGAGCGCGGTGCCAGCAGTGCATTCAGCCCGGTGGAAGTGGACAACGCCGACCAGGCCGCCCTGCAGCAATGGCAGCAGGAACTGGCGCAACTGACCGGCGCCCAGCCGGTGGCCGCCTGGCAACCGCCAACCTTTGCCAACTGGTCGCTGGTGCGCCGCAAACTGCTCAACCCTGGCAGCCAAGGCCAACCGGTGTACCTGCTTGGCCTGCAGGCTGCAGAACCTGCAAGCTGGGAAGCCGGCGATCTGGTAGAGATACTGCCGCTGAATGGGCAGCCACGGATCGACGCGTTCCTCAAGGGCATGGCACTGGACGCCAACAGCCAGGTGCAGGTGAATGGCCTGAGCGAACCCCTTGCCCAGGCACTCGCTGGCCGCCAGTTGCCGATGCGCCGCGACCACCTGATCGGCTTGCAGCCGCAGGCACTGGTGGATGCACTGGTACCGATCGGCAGCCGCGAATACTCCATCGCCTCGATCGCCAGCGATGGTGTGCTGGAGCTGATCGTGCGCCAGGAACGCCACCCTGACGGCAACCTTGGCTTGGGCTCTGGCTGGCTGACCGAATACCTGCCAATGAATGGCACCCTGAGCCTGCGCCTGCGGCGTAACAGTGGCTTCCATCTGCCTGAGGCCGCTGCGCCGATGATCCTGATCGGCAACGGTACTGGCCTGGCAGGCCTTCGCAGCCTGTTGCGCGCGCGGGTCAATGCCGGTGAGCAGCGCAACTGGCTGTTGTTCGGCGAGCGTAATCGGGCGCATGACTTGCTGTGCGGCGATGAGCTGCAGGCTTGGCTGGACAACGGCGACCTGGCACGGCTGGACCTGGCGTTCTCGCGCGATCAGGCCGAGAAGGTGTATGTGCAGGACGTAATGCTGCAACAGGCCGAGGATTTCAAGCGCTGGGTGGCCGATGGGGCTTGCGTGTATGTCTGCGGCAGCCTGCAAGGCATGGCGGCTGGGGTGGATGCGGCGCTCAATCGCATGCTGGGTGAAGAAGCTGTACAGCAGTTGATCGAGGATGGGCGGTATCGGCGGGATGTGTATTGACCGGAAATCGATTCAACCAGCGCCGGCCTCTTCGCGGGTAAACCCGCTCCTACGACGGGCTGTGTCCAACCCCAGATGTGTGTCCACCACCGATCTGTGTAATCGATGGACTCGCCCCCGCCGAGGCATCACAGTGCCACGGTGGTGTTCAAAGAAGCCAACGGCAGCGAGGGCGAGACCATGAAAAAGCATAGTTCGAAACACGATTCCCTGTCTTCC
>NZ_JBTRAR010000050.1:0-6556 GCF_054611535.1 Pseudomonas sp. VEM90
TTGAGGATGGCCAGCAGGCCGACCACCATTTCGAGACTGCGCTCGGCGGCGATGCCCACCAGCACGTCCGGGCCAACACCGGCTACGACCAGGCGGTTGGCCAGCTGGTTGGCGCGGGCATCGAGCTGGGCATAGCTCAGGCGTACAGTGCCGAACACCAGCGCCTCGGCGTCTGGAGTGCGTTGCACCTGGGCCTCGATCAAGCGCTGCACCGGGGTATCCAACGGGTACTCGGTGGCCGTGGCGTTGAAGCCCTCGACCAATTGCCGGCGTTGTTCATCGTCCAGCATCGGCAGGTCGCCGATGCACTGCGCCGGGTCGGAAACGATGGCTTCGAGAAGACGCTGCCAATGCCCGGCCAGGCGCTCGATGGTGCTGGTTTCAAACAGATCAGTGGCGTAGATGAAAGCCGCCGAGATGCCCTGGTCCGCGGCATAGGTTTCCAGGGTCAGGTCAAACTGCGCCGCCTGGCGCTGCTGCGCAACCCCCTCGACCTGCAACCCGGCCACGGCCGGGTCGCCTCGCCCAGCGCGAGTGGCGCTCTGGTGGTTGTGCAGCACTTGGAACAACGGGCTGATACCCAGGTTACGCTCCGGTTGTAGTGCTTCGACCAGTTGCTCGAACGGCAAGTCCTGATGAGCCTGGGCCTCCAGCACGGCCTGCCGGGTCTGGGCAAGCAGAGCAGTGAAGGCCTGCGTGCCGCTGACCGCGTTCCTGATCACCTGGGTATTGGCGAATAGCCCCAGCACCCGCTCGATTTCCACCTGCCCGCGGTTGGCCACCGGCACGCCGATGCGGATATCACCCTGGCCGCTGTAGCGGTGCAAAAGAGTCTGCAAACTGGCCAACAGCAGCATGTTCAGAGTCACGCCCTGACTGCGCGCCAACCGTCCAAGGCCTTCACCCAGAGGCTGGGGCAATTGCAACTCCAGGCGTGCGCCCTGATGGCTGGGTTGCGCCGGGCGCGCACGATCGGCCGGCAGTTGTAGTACCGGCAGTTCCCCTGCCAGTTGTGTGCTCCAGTAATCCAGCTGGCGCTCACGCTCACCCTGGTCCATCCACTGGCGCTGCCAGGCTGCATAGTCAGCATAACCGACCGCCAGCGCTGGTAGGCTGGCCGGCTGGCCATCGGCGAAGCCACGGTAGAACTCGACCAGTTCGTCGATCATCACCTGCACCGACCAGCCGTCAGCAATGATGTGGTGCTGCACGATCAACAGCAGGTGATCGTTCGCACTCAGTTGCAGTACGCTGGCACGCAGCAGTGGCCCCTGGCGCAGGTCGAACAGCTGCCCGGCACGGGAATGGATGAACTGGGCAATCCCGGCATCGTCCTGCGTGGCCGCCCCATCCGTAACGACCCATTCCAGTGGCACTACGGCTGCCGGCTCGACCTGCACCAGCACCTGGCCGCCGCTTTCGACGAAGCGCGTGCGCAGGCTGTCATGCCGTGCAACCAGTGCATCCAGGCTGGCCTGCAACGCGTCCCGGTCCACCTGGCCGCGCAGGCGCAGGGCGCTGGGAATATGATAGGCCGGGCTATCAGGGTCGAGCTGCCAGAGGAACCACTGCCGCTCCTGGGCATAAGACAGCAACTGCGGCCGACCCGGCTCAAGTTTGCGCAATGGCGGGCGGGCAACACCGTCCTCGTGCTGCAGCTGCTCGGCAAAACGCTCCAGCTGCGGGTACTCGAAGAGCGTACGCAGCTCCACGTCACGCCCCAGTACCTGGCGCAGGCGCGACACCGCCTGGGTGGCCAGCAGCGAATGCCCGCCAAGGGCGAAGAAGTCATCGTCCAGGCCGACCTGGACAACGCCCAGCACTGCCTGCCAAACCTCTGCGACCTGCACCTGCAGCGCGCTCTCGGCCGGGCGGTGGCCCTGCCCGGCGAGCGGCTGCGCCACCGGCAAGGCCTTACGGTCGAGCTTGCCGTTGGGGGTCAACGGCATGCGTTCGAGGGTCAGCCACTGCGTAGGCACCATGTAGTCAGGCAACTGCTCATGTAATTGCGCCGCAATGGCGTCGGTAGCGACCGGCTGCCCGGCGCCCGCCACCAGGTAACCCACCAGCCGTCCGTCCAGCGCCAACACCGCCGCCTCGCGCACCGCCGGCAGCGCCAGCAGGCGCGCCTCGATCTCGCCCAGCTCGATGCGGTGCCCGCGAATCTTCACCTGATGATCGATACGGCCCAGGTATTCGATCACCCCGTCTTCGCGGTAACGCGCCAGGTCGCCGGTGCGGTACAACCGCGCACCATCGTCGGCGAACGGGTCGGGCACGAAGCGTTCGGCAGTCAACGAAGGCCGCTGCCAGTAGCCCCGGGCCAGGCCCTCGCCGCCGATCAACAACTCGCCACCCGCCCCCACCGGGCCCGGCAGCAGGTCGTCGCCGAGGATGTACAGCCCGGTGTTGTCGATGCCGCGCCCCAGCAACGGCTTCGGAGCCTGCACAGTGAGGCGGTGGGCGGCCGACCAGATGGTGGTTTCAGTGGGCCCGTACAGGTTCCAAAGCGGACCTCCCAGGGCCAACAGGCGGGTGGCCAGCTCGGCCGGCAACGCTTCACCACCGCACAACAAGGTGCTGCCGGCCAGCGCCGTGTGCCGTGGGTTGTCCAACAACATGCGCCAGGACGACGGCGTGGCCTGCACCACGTTCACGCCACCGTCGGCGATACGCGCCAGCAGTGCGTCGGAATCGTGCAGGGTGGCCTCGTCGATCAGTACTACGCTGCCGCCACTGGCCAGCGGAGCGTAGATCTCCAGGCCGAAGATATCGAACGAGAAGGTGGTCAACGACAGCACGCGGCTGGCGGCGCTGAAGCCGGGTTCGCGGCACAGGCTGGCCACGAAGTTGGTCAACCCGCCATGGCGCACCATCACGCCCTTGGGCTGGCCGGTGGAGCCCGAGGTGTAGATCACGTAGGCCAGGTCGTCGCTGCTCACCGTCACCTGGGGCGCGCCGGCCGGGTGCTGGCCCAGCCACTGGTTGCGGGTGGTGACATCCAGGAAAAGGATGCCGGCAGGCACTGGCAGTTGCTCGAGCAGGTCAGCCTGACTCAGCAGCAGGGTCATGCCGCTGTCTTCCATCATGTAGGCCAGGCGATCCTGCGGGTAGCCCGGGTCCAGCGGCACGTAGGCGGCGCCGGCCTTGAGCACAGCCAGCAGAGCGACGACCATGTCTGGGCCGCGCTTGAGGGCGATGCCCACCCGGGTGCCCGGGCCGACACCTGATTGCACCAGGTGATGGGCCAATGGGTTGGCTTGACGCTCAAGCTCGGCGTGACTGATTTGCCGCTCACCGAACAGCAACGCCGGCGCCTCTGGGTGCCGACGGGCCTGGGCGGCGATCGCCTGGTGCACGCACTGCTGGCGCGGCCAGCCTCGGGCGGTGGCGTTCCACTCGCCCAGTTGCAACTGGCGTTCGCTGTCGTCGAGTATCTGCAGGCTGCCCAGCGGGCACTCGGCAGCAGCCATGAGGTTGCCCAGCAAGGTGTCGAAGTGGCGGGCCAGTTGTTTGATACGCCCAGGCGAGAACTGTGCCTGGGCGTAGCGGTATTGCAGCGACAGGCTGTCGCCCAAGCTGATCATGAGCATCAGCGGGTAGTTGCTCTGCTCGTGGCTGCTCGGCTCGCCAAACCGCAGCCCCTCGGGCGCACCCTGTTGCAGCGCCTTGGACACCGGGTAGCTCTCGAACACCAGGATGTTGTCGAACAGCGCCTCGCCGCCCTGCCCGGCCCAGCGCTGGATCTCGAACAGCGGCGTGTGCTCGTGCTCGCGCAGCGCCAAGTTGTGCGCCTGCAGGGTTTGCAGCCAATCGATCACCGACTGCTGTGGCTGCGGCTGGCTAATCACCGGCAGGGTGTTGATGAACAGGCCGATCTGCTGCTCCACGCCCTTGAGCCCTACCGGACGGCCCGCCACGGTGGCGCCGAAGGCCACGCAGTCCTGCCCGCTGTAGCGCTGCAGCAGCAAGGCCCAGGTGGCCTGCATCACAGTGTTGACGGTGACCTTGTGCTGACGGGCGAACGCGCCCAGGGCGCGGGTGCGCGCCGGGTCCAGGGCTTGCAGGTACTCACCGTAGCCGCTGCCAGGTGTGCATTCAGGCAGGGCCTGGGCCAGCAGGGTCGGGGCTTGCAAGTGGGCCAACTGCGGCTGCCAGAAAGCCTGGCTGGCGGCCGAGTCCTGGGCTTGCAGCCAGGCGATGTAGTCGCTGTAGCGTACGCCCTGGCTGGCCGGGGCCTGGCCTGCATAGTGCTGCAGCACTTCGCCCAGCAGCTGCGAACTGCTCCAGCCGTCCATGAGGATGTGGTGGTGGGTGTAGACCAGATGGTGGCGATCCTCGCCAATTCGGCGCAGGCTCAGACGTAGCAGCGGCGCACGGGCCAGATCGAAACCAGTGCGGCGTTCGGCCTGGGCGAGTTGTTCGAGAGCACCGTCCAGGTCGCTGCGGCCGCGCCAGTCGAGCACCTCGAACGGCACCTGCGCCTGGCGCTGCACGAACTGCAGTGGGCGGTCCTGGCCGTCGGGCCAGAGGAAGCCGCTACGCAGCATTTCGTGGCGCTGCACCGCCGCCTGCCAGGCCCCGTGGAAGCGCTCTACATCGAGGCCGTCGATGTCCACTCGCAGCTGGTTGATGTAGTGGCCGGCCTCGCCCTCGTACAGGGCGTGGAACAGCATGCCCTGTTGCATTGGCGACAAGGCGAACAGGTCCTGTACCTCGACGATGGCCAACGGCAGCTCGTCGAGCTGGGTCTGGGTCAGGCCGGCCAGGGGGAAGTCTGACGGGGTGGCGCCGGCGTTGCCCGGCTGGCAGCAGTGCTCGACCATGCGGGCAAGCTCTGCGGCATAGTCGGCGGCCAGTTGATCGAGGGTGGCCTGGTCGAACATCTCGCGGCTGAACACCCAGTCGAAGCTGAGCACACCGTCGTACACCTGGCCGCTGAGGCTCAGCCAGTTGGCTAGCGGCGCCTCAGGGCTCTGCTCGGCACCGGCCGACTCGCCAGACAATTGGAACAGACCGTCGGCCACGCCCATGGCGTTGTCGAACTGGCCCAGGTAGTTGAAAGTGATGCGCGGTTGCGCCAACGATGCTAGGGCCTCACGCGCCGGGGCCTCGCCCAGGTAGCGCAGGGCACTGTAGCCCACACCCTGGTCGCTGATGGCGCGAAGTTGCTCCTTGACCGCCTTGAGCGAGCCCGCCACATCGTCGGTCACGGTCAGCTGCACCGGGTACAGGCTGGTGAACCAGCCGACGCTGCGGCTCAGGTCGATGCCTTCGAACAGGTCTTCACGGCCATGGCCTTCCAGCTGCAGCAACACGCGCTGCTCGCCGCTCCAGCGGCTGATGACCCGCGCCAGGGCGGTCAGCAGCAGGTCGTTGATGCGGGTACGGTAGGCCGCCGGGGCCTCCTGCAACAGGCGGCGGGTCTGCTCGGCATCCAGCCGGGTGCAGGCGCGGGTGGCGTCGCGGTTGCGCAGCGAGGCGCCCTCACGGGTACCCGGCAGCGTGTGTGGGGCATCGGCCAGGCGCTCGCGCCACTGTTGCACGGCTTGCTGTTCATCGCTGCCGGCATAGGCCTGCAGGCGCTCGGCCCAGTCCTTGACCGAACTGGTACGCGGTGGCAACGCCGGGGCCTGGCTGTCGCGCAACTGGGTACACAGCTGTTGCAGGTCCTCGAGCAGGATACGCCACGACACACCATCCACTGCCAGGTGGTGAACGATCAGGATCAAGCGCTGGCTGCCGTCATCGAGGTTGGCATGCAAGGCCTTGAGCAGCGGCCCTGCGCCCAGGTCTAGGCTGGCCTGGGCAGCATCGGCGTGGGCTTCGAGCGCCGCGGCGTCAGGCACATGCAGCACCTCCAGCACAGTCCCCAGGGCTTGCAGTGGCTCGGCGAAACACGCCTGCCAGCCGCCCTCACCCTCCGTGAAGCGCAGGCGCAGGGCGTCGTGATGGTTGACCAGCTGCAGCAGGGCCTGTTCGAGCAGGCCGCTATCCAGCGGCTCTCGCAAGCTTAGGGCCAGCGACTGGTTCCAGTGCTGGCGCTGGCGATCCACGGTGTCGAAAAACACCTGCTGGAACGGCAGCAGCGGCGTGCTACCACTGGCCGGACCGTACACGACCTGCGCAGCGAGGGCGCCTTGCTCGGCAACCTGGGCCAGGCCACGTACGGTCTGATGCTGGAACAGTTGCTTGGGGGTGAAATGGATGCCGGCCTGACGGGCGCGGCTGACCACCTGGATGGAGATGATCGAGTCACCACCCAGTTCGAAGAAATTGTCGGTGGCGCCAATCGGCTCACGCTTGAGCACGTCCTGCCAGATGGCGGCCAGGCGCTGCTCCAGTTCACCCTGTGGTGGCACATGGGCTTTCTGCGCCAGGCTCGAGTCCGGGCGTGGCAGTGCCCGGCGCTCCAGCTTGCCGTTGGGACTCAGCGGCATCTGCGCCAGGCACAGCAGGTGCATCGGCACCATGTACTCCGGCAGCACCCGGCGCAGTGCGCTCTGCAGTTGTTCGCGCAGGGCCTGCTCATCGGTGCCTGCCTCGCTCGGTACCA
>NZ_JBTRAR010000051.1:0-5568 GCF_054611535.1 Pseudomonas sp. VEM90
GGCGGTTGGCCAGCTGGTTGGCGCGGGCATCGAGCTCGGCGTAGCTCAGGCGCAGGTCACCGAATACCAGCGCCTCGGCGTCCGGAGTGCGTTGCACCTGGGCCTCGATCAAGCGCTGCACCGGGGTATCCAACGGGTACTCGGTGGCCGTGGCGTTGAAGCCCTCGACCAATTGCCGGCGTTGTTCATCGTCCAGCATCGCTAGGTCGCCGATGCACTGCGCCGGGTCGGAAACGATGGCTTCGAGAAGACGCTGCCAATGCCCGGCCAGGCGTTCGATGGTGCTGGCGTCGAACAGGTCGGTGGCATATTTGAACGAGGCCGCCAGGCCTTCGCCGGTTTCGAACGTATCGAGCATCAGGTCGAACTGCACGCTGCTGCCCTGCCAGGTCAGCGGCTCTATCGCCAACCCGTCCACCTGCAGCGCCACAGCACGGCCTTGGGCCTGGTGGTTGAACATCGTCTGGAACAGCGGGTGGTGGCTAAGGTCGCGCTCCGGTTGCAGCGCCTCGACCAAGTGTTCGAAGGCCAGTTCCTGGTGCGCCTGGGCCGCCAGGGCGTCGGCCTTGACCTGGGCCAACAACTGCTCGAAACGCAAGGTGTCGCTGAACTCGGCCTTCATCACCTGGGTGTTGACGAAGAAACCGATCAGCCCGCGGGTTTCCGGGCGGTTGCGGTTGGCCACCGGCACGCCGCTGCGCACCTGGGCCTGGCCGCTGTAGCGGTGCAGCAGGGTCTGGAAGCTGGCCAGCAGCAGCATGAACAGTGTCACACCCTGCTGCCGGGCCAATTGCTGTAGCCCGGCCCCCAAATCCTGGGGCAGCACCAGGTCGAGGCGCGCACCACGGTAGCTCTGTTCAGGCGGGCGCGGGCGATCGCTAGGCAGCTCCAGCAGGTACGGCGCATCGCCCAGGTGGGCGGCCCAGTACGCCAGCTGGCGCTCGCGCTCGCCGGCCTCCATCCACTGGCGCTGCCAGATGGCGTAGTCGGCGTACTGCACCGGCAACGGCGCCAGCGCTGCGGGCTGGCCGGCACGCTCGCCCTGGTAGAGGCGCACCAATTCGTCCACCAGCACTTGCATCGAGGCGCCGTCACTGACGATGTGGTGCAGGGTCAGCACCAGCACGTGTTCGGTGGGCGCCAGGGTCAGCAGCCTGACGCGCCACAGTGGCCCCTGGCGCAGGTCGAACAGGCGCTCGGTCTCGGACGCCACCAGCACTTGCAGAGCTGCCGCGTCGGGCTGCGAAGCGAGTACTTCTACCTGGAAGTCCAGGCCGAGCTCACCTGCGCCGTGGATGCGCTGGCAGGCCTGGCCCTGGTCTTCGTCGAAGGTGGTACGCAGCGCCTCATGGCGTGCCGCCAAGTGCTCAAGGGCGCGACGCAGGGCCAGGGTATCCACCTCGCCAACCAGGCGCAGGGCGCTGGGCACGTGGTAGGCGCTGCTGTCCGGCGCCAGGTGCCAGAGGAACCACTGGCGCTGCTGGGCATAGGACAGCGGCAACGTCTCAAAACCCTCTCGGCACGGTGGCAGCGGCAGGTTGGCCAGGCTCATGCCCTTGCCGGCGAGCTTTTCGAGGAAGGCCCGGCGCTGGGCCAGTGGCAGCTTGATGAAACGCTGGACCAGCGACGTGTTATCCATCTGTGCCATGTTCAGTTAGCCTCCAGTTCGGCAAGAAAGTCATGCATGTCGCTCAAGTCATCCTCGGGTTGATCGGCCAGGCAGGCCTGCACCGCCTCGGCGTAGTCGCGCAACGACGCCGCCATGAACAGCTGCTCCAGCGGCACGTTGGCACCCAGCTTGAGCTGCAGTTGGGCAGTGACCTGGGTCGCCAGCAGCGAGTGCCCGCCCAGTTCGAAGAAGTTGTCCTCAAGGCCCACCTGGGCCACCCCCAGCACCTGCTGCCAGACCTCGGCCAGCTGTTGTTGCAGTTCGGTTTGCGGTGCCAGGTACAGGGCCTGCTCATGGGGCACAGGATCAGGCAGCGCCTTGCGGTCGACCTTGGCGTTGGGCGTCAGCGGCAAGCGCTCGAGGAACACCCAGTGGGCCGGCACCATGTACGATGCCAGGTGCTGCTTGAGCTCGGCCTTGAGCTGCTCGCGCAATTGCGCCTTGCCCTGGTCGTCCAGGCCGGGCTCGGCGGGCACCAGGTAGGCCACCAATTGGTTGCCGGCCACCAACGAGCGCGCCAGCACCACCGCCTCGCGCACGCCAGGTGCGGCCAGCAGGCGGCTTTCGATCTCTCCCAGCTCGATGCGGAAACCACGGATCTTCACCTGATGGTCGACACGCCCCAGATAATCCACCACACCGTCTTCGCGCTGGCTGACGCGGTCACCGCTGCGGTACAGGCGTGCGCCGGTGGCGCCGAACGGGTCGGGTACGAAACGCTCGGCGGTCAACCCCGGGCGGCCTAGGTAACCACGGGCGACGCCCTCCCCGCCCAGGTACAGCTCGCCAGGATGGGTGCAAGGCACCTGTTGCAGGTTGGCGTCGAGTACATGGGCGGTGCGGTTGCCCACGCGCACACCAATCGGTGCATAGGCCGCGCCGCAAGCGGTGGCAGCGTCGGCCTTCCACAGCAGCGGCGTGACCACGGTCTCGGTGGGGCCATAGCCGTTGATGATGAACTGTGGGCGTAGCGCGCGCCGGGCCAGTTCGAACAGGGCCTCGGGTACGGCGTCACCGCCGAAGCAATACACGCGCACCGGTGGCGGATTGCCGTCGCGCTCGGCGTGCTCGGCCAGCTGTTGCAGGTAGGCCGGCGGGAACGCCGCCACGCTCACCTGGTACCGGTGCAGTTGCGCGTAGGTATGGGCCGGGGTCCACAGGCTGTTGTCACGCAGCAGCAGGCGGGCGCCATGGCTCAAAGCGGTCAGCCAGCGCTCGTGGGCGCCGTCGAAGGCGAACGACATGAAATGCAGTTCGCAATCCACCGGGCTCATGCCATAGCGCTCGCCGATGGCCTGGCAATGCATGGCCAGCGGCCGGTGGGTCACGCCGACGCCCTTGGGCTGGCCGGTGGAGCCGGAGGTGTAGATCACATAGGCCAGGTTATCGCCAGCCAATGCCGCCTGGGGCGGGTGCTCCGGGTAGCCGGCCAGGTCCAGGCGGTCCAGCAGCAGCGCCTGCGCAGCGAGGTGCCCGGGCAGTACGTCGACCAGGCTGGCCTGGGTCAGCAGCACGCCCATGGCGCAGTCGTCCAGCAGGTACTCCAGGCGCTGGCGTGGGTAGTCCGGGTCCAGCGGTACATAGGCGGCGCCGGCCTTGAGCACGGCCAGCAAGGCCACCGGCAGCTCGATGCCACGCTCGAGCAACACCGCCACCCGCGACTCGGGGCCGATGCCATGGGCGACCAGCGCATGGGCCAGGCGGTTGGTCCGGCTTTCCAGCTCGGCAAAATTCAGCTGTCGCTCGCCACAGATCAGCGCCACGGCTTCGGGCGTGCGCGCCGCCCACTCGGCGATGCGCTGGTGCACCAAATCACCCTCATAGGCCGGCGCCAGTATGTTCCATTGGGCAAAACGTGCCTGCTGCTGGTCGGCCAGCAATGGCAGGTGCGCCACTGCCTGGTCAGGCTGGGCCACCACGGCTTCGAGCAGGCGCTGCCAATCGGCGGCCAGGCGCGCCATGCGCGCCTCGTCGAACAGGTCGGTGGCGTACACCAGCGCGGCGCGCACACCGTCGTGCTGTTCGGTGGTATTGAGGGTGAGGTCGAAGTGGGTCTGCTGGGCGGCCCAGTCTACTTCCTGCAGCACTAACCCCGGCAATTGCAGGTTGCTGGCGTGGGCACTGACCTGGTGGTTGAACATCACCTGGAACAGCGGGTTGACGCTAAGGCTACGCTCGGGCTGCAAGGCCTCGACCAGTTGCTCGAACGGCAGGTCCTGGTGGTCCTGGGCTTGTTGCACGGTGTCGCGCACCTGGGCGAGCAACTGACGGAAGCTGGCCAGCCCGTCGACCTGGGCGCGCAGCACCTGGGTGTTGACGAAAAAGCCCACCAGCCCTTCGGTTTCTTCGCGGCCGCGGTTGGCCACCGGTACCCCGACGCGGATGTCGGCCTGGCCGGTGTAGCGATGCAACAGCACCTGCCAGGCGCACAGCAGCAAGGTGAACAGGGTCGCCCCTTCGGCCTGGGCCTGGGCCTTGAGAGCCGCATGCAGCGGCGCCGGCAAGGCAAAGTCCAAGCGTGCACCACGGAAGCTCTGCAGCGCCGGGCGCGCCCGATCGCAGGGCAGCTCCAGCACCGGCTGCTCGCCGCCGAGCTGGTCGACCCAGTACGCCAGTTGGCGCTCGCCCTCGCCGCTGGCCAGCCATTGCCGCTGCCAGGCTGCGAAATCGCCGTAGCTGATGGGCGGCTGCGCAAGCGTCAGTTCGCGCCCTTCGCAGCCGGCGGCGTAGCGCTGGAACAACTCTTCCACCAGCAGGTTCATCGACCAGGCATCGGCGATGATGTGCTGTAGGGTCAGCACCAGCACCTGGTCATCGTCGGCCAGGCGCAGCAAGCGAACCCGCAGCAATGCGTCACCGCGCAGGTCGAACGGCCGCTGCACCTCTTCACGCACGTGGGCCAGCAGCGCCTCGCCGTCGGCAACCAGCGGCTGCACAGTGAAGTAGCCGCTCAATTGCTCGCGCACTTGCTGGCGCACCGTATCGCCATGTTGCACGAACACCGTGCGCAGGCTGGCATGGCGCTGCACCAGGCCGGCGAAGGCCGCCTCCAGCGCCGCCTGGTCGAGCCGGCCGCGCAGGCGCAGTGCCGAAGCGATATTGTAGCCACTGCCCTGAGGCTCGAGCTGCCAGAGGAACCACTGGCGCTGCTGGGCGAACGACAGCACCTGAGCATCATCGGCCAGCGCCGGCACGATCGGCAGCCGCTCGACCCGCACGCCGGCCTGGCGCAACTTGGCGAACAGCTGCATGCGTTTGTCGCTGCCCAGGCCGCGGATACGCTCGACCATTTCCCGGGTGCGCGCGTGCTGTTGATCAAGCATTGTGTTCCTCCAGTTCATCGAGGGCGCCGAAAATCAGATCGAGCTTCAGCCCCGAATCTTGCTTGCCGTGCTGTTCGCCGACATGAGTGGCCAGTGCGGACAGTTGCCGCAGGCCATGGAAATCCTTGAGCGGCAAATCGATGCCCAACTGCGTGCGCAGGCGGGTCTGCACCATCACAAGTTGCAGCGAATGGCCGCCCAGTTCGAAGAAGTCGTCATCCAGGCCGATGCGCTCGACCTGCAGCACCTCCTGCCAGATCGCCGCCAGGCGCTGCTCCAGGTCGGTCACCGGGGCGCGATACTGGCCACGGCCCGCACCACTTTCGGGAGCTGGCAAGGCACGGCGTTCGAGCTTGCCGTTGGGGCTCAGGGGCATTTGCGCAAGCGCCACCCAATGGGCCGGGATCATGTACTCCGGCAGGTTTGCCTTGAGGCGGGCCTTGACGATGTCGCGCAGGGCCTGCTCATCGGTGCCTGCCTCGCTCGGTACCACATAGCCCACCAGTTGCAGGCTGCCGGCCAGCTCCACCGCCAGCACCACCGCCTCGCGCACTTCGGGCTGCTCCATCAGCCGTG
>NZ_JBTRAR010000052.1:0-3529 GCF_054611535.1 Pseudomonas sp. VEM90
AACCATTCTTTCGCGCCGTCAAAATTAGCATTTGAAAATTGAAGGTTGAAAAATGACCCGAGGACGGAAGCCAACGGCGCCCAACCTCAAGGTTCTGGCCGGTACCACTCGCCCGGATCGCGAGGAGAAGGACGCGCCAGAGTTCGACCTGATTGACGACTTCCCAGACGCACCTCAGCACCTGAATCGAGACGGTGCTGAGATGTGGGAGAGCTTGGGCCGGCAGTTGGTCGCCGCCAAGGTGCTGCAGGTGGTCGACCTGTATTCATTGGAGCAACTGTGCTTTGCCTGGCAGTGCTTCCGCAAGAAGGCCAAGGCCGACATGGAGGCCACAGCGGCAGAGACCACGGCACTGAAGGCGCTGTTTTCCGAGTTCGGCATGACGCCAGCAAGCCGCCGCAAGGTCTCGTCGGGTGGGGAGCAGAAAAAGGGCAACGCCTTCGCGGGTAATGGGCGGAAGAATGCGTGACTTCGTCAAGATCGCTACCGACTACGCGAAGGGGGCTGTCGCCGACAAGAAGCGGAAACGCCACGGCAAGCTGATCCGCCAGGCTGCCCAGCGATTCCTGGATGACCTGAAGCGTGCCAAGAAGAAGGACAGCCCCTTCATCTTCGACCCCTGGCACGCGAACGACCCGTGCGACTTCATCGAGAAGCTGCACCACGTTGAAGGCAAGTGGGAAAAGCCGACCATCGTGATGCACCCGTCGCACATTTTCTTTGTGGTCCAGCTGTTCGGGTTTCGCAAACGGCAGTGGGTGTTTACTGAAGGCTGGGGCGACGACGGGAAGTTTCACCCGCGGCGGTTCACCTCGGCACTGTTCGCCGTGGCCCGGAAGAACGCCAAGAGCACGCTGTCCTCGGCCATCCTGCTGTACTGCGAATGCTGCGAGCCCGAAGAGGGCGCGCAGATCATCAGCGCGGCCACCACCTTTCCGCAGGCGTCGATCATCTTCAACGCCGCCAAGCGGATGACCGAGAAGAACGCCGACCTGCGCGAGTACTTCGGGCTCGAGGTCTGGGCCAAGTCCATCAGCCGCGTTCAGACCGGTGCCAGCTTCAAGCCGATCCACGCCAAGGCATCGACCCAGGATGGTCTGAACCCATCACACGTCGGCCTTGACGAGATCCACGCGCACAAGACCGCTGACCTGCTGAACGTTCTCCAGTCAGCAGCTGGTGCCCGGGGTAACCCGCTGTGGCTGTTCACGACCACCGAGGGCTACACCAACCCCGGGCCGTGGGCGGAAATACGGATGTTCGCGAAGAAGCTGCTTGGCGGGCTGTTCGGCACCACCGCTGACCACTACCTGGTGGTGTTCTATGCGGTGGATGACGAGGACAAGAGCCTCGGCATCAAGGCTGATGACGACTTTGACGAGAAGGCCTGGATCAAGGCCAACCCGTTGATGGACGTGAACCCGCACCTGATGGCGGCGATCCAAAAGGAAGCCATCGAAGCGAAGCAGATGCCATCGAAGATGGCCGAGTTTCGCATCAAGCGGTTGAACCGGCCGGCCTCGACGGCTGACGGGTGGGTCGACCTGAACAAGTGGCAGCAGTGCGGCGGCGAGATCGACCTTGACTGGCTTGCGCAGTACCCGTGCTGGGGTGGGCTGGACCTGGCGTCCACCCGAGACCTCACGTCGTTCCGCCTTGTGTGGGATGTCGACGGCGTTCTGTACACCTACGGGTGGCGCTGGGCGCCGGAGAGCGCGGTGGCTTTCCGCACCGAGCGCGGCACCGTGCCGTATGCCGCCTGGGTTGAATCAGGCTTGCTCAAGCAGACCGAGGGCGACGTTACCGATTACGCGGTGATCGAGGCCGACGTTAAATCGGTTTGCGAGCGCTTCAACGTTCAGGCCATCGCCTATGACCGGTGGAATGCCGCTGACCTGGTGAATCGGCTGGTTGCGGCTGAGCTTCCGATGGTCGAGTTCATTCAGGGGCCGAAGTCGTACCACCCGGCAATGCAGACCCTGGAGCTGGCCTATATATCCGGCAAGTTGGTGCACGGTGGCGACATGCTGCTGAACTGGTGCGCCTCCAACCTCATCGCCCGGCGCGATGACAACATGAACATGGCCCCGGACAAGAAGCGTTCGGCGGACAAAATAGACGACATGACCGCTCTGCTTATGGCTGTGGGCGTTTCTAAGGCAGGGCAAGAGCAGCCCATAACCGACCTATGCGTGGTGCTGTGATGTTCAAATTTGGGAAAACCAGAAAGCTGGAACAGGACCTTGCCGCTATGCGGGAGGAACTGGGCGAGCTCAAGAACAAAGAGCTCACCTGGAACGAAATGGATCGCTCCCAGTGGGCTGACTTCTTTGGCGCCGTGCCTTCCTCGGCCGGCGTGGTTGTCACCACCGAGACCGCCAAGCGCAGTGCCGCTGTGTACGCCTGCTGCCGACTGATTGCGGGCGCAGTGGCTCTCCTGCCGCTGCCAATCTACGAGCGCACCGAGAACGGTGGCCGGGCTCGGGCGAATCACGACCTCTGGTGGCTGCTGAACGAATCGCCTTATCCGACCCTGACGGCCTGTTCGTTTTGGGAGTGGATGCTGTCTTCCATGCTGCTGCGTGGTGACGGGCTGGCCCAGATCGTCCGCGATCGCTCCGGCAAGCCTATGCGACTCATGCCGCTGCCCCGCGAGTGTGTATCGATCGTTCGGGTGGGCGACACGCTGCATTACTACGTAAATGACGACGGCAAGTACTTCGGCCTGGAGTCGGAGGATGTCTTGCATTTCCCGGGCTTCGGGTTCGACGGTACCAAGGGCGAGTCGGTAATTCGCTACGCTGCCCGCCAGGCCGTGGGTGCTGCCCTGGCCGCCGACGAGTATGCCGGCGAGTTCTTCAGCAACGGTGCAAGCCCGAGTATAGCCATCACCTATCCGGCAGGCGTATCACCCGGGGCAGAACAACAGGACTACCTGCGTCAACAGTTCACTGAAAAGTACACGGGTCGCACCAACCATCATAAGCCGATGCTGCTGGTGAACGGGGGCGATATCAAGCCCGTGAGCCTCACGGCCGAGGACGCCCAGCTACTGGAAACCCGCAAGTTTCAGGTGGTCGAGATTGCTCGAGCATTTGGCGCACCGCCACACATGATCGGTGAAACCTCCGCGTCCACCAGCTGGGGCACCGGCATCGAGCAGATGTCGATCGGCTTCGTCCGTTACACCCTGGGCCCTCACCTGCGCCGCATCGAGCAGGAACTGAACCGCAAGCTATGGCCGCGCTCGACCCGCTTCTTCACCGAGTTCAACCGTGAAGGCCTGCTCGCCGGTGACAGCAAGACTGAATCTGACGTGCTCGGCAAGGCGCTTGGCGGGCCCGGTGCCCAAGGCTGGATGACCGTTGACGAAGTGCGGGCCATCAAGAACCTGCCTCCAGTCCCGGGCGGCGACAAACTCTACTTTTCGACTGCCAGCCAGAAGCCGGCCAAACCCCCAGAGGCTCAGCCAGATGAACCTGATCCAACTGTTCAAGAATAACCAGGCGGCCAAGCGCGAGTTTCGGAT
>NZ_JBTRAR010000053.1:0-2694 GCF_054611535.1 Pseudomonas sp. VEM90
GCCATTTCATGAGTGAGGGACAGGGCTTTTGACAGGCGCATAAAAAATCCGATGCTCGTTTCCAAGCATCGGATTTTGCGGCCTATGGGCTAAAGGTCAATGCGTCAGTCTTAACTGACTGGCATTAGCCTTCGGGCTGGTTTTTTATGCCTGCGAGAATCCGGCCAAGCGGCCCAAGATATTGAACAAAAAGAATTTTCCGGACGACTGGCAAGTTCTTGAACCGTCCTGTAAAGAAATCTGTACAAATATGGCCGTTTTCAGTCCGCATTTCAGATCAAGCCCGATCGTGTAAACAAACCTTGCCGGCGTTCATGCACCAAAGCCGTCGCCATGACGCCAGCCACCCTTGCCCAAACCCCCGTCCCCACGGTGTTATAGCCGCCATTGCCTTGTGCAGGAGCCCGCCCACCGAGCCGGGCTGACAAAACAACAAATGGAGGCGCCATGTACGCCGATCACTCCGCCTTTGAAGGCCTGTACCACAGGAACGCTGCGTTTTTTCCCGAGGAAACGATGCAACGCGTTGACGCCTGCGCGTTTGCAGGGGTATACAGTGCGCCGCGTTTTACCTGTGACTCTCTTGCGTACCGCGCACTCTTGATCACGCCTGGTTGACCCGCTCCGGCGGCACCTGAGGTCAAGAAACCCAAGGTAACCACCTTGCCCATTCCGCTGCGCCACGAGCGCGGTGGGTCCGATTCCGTCACAGATAAAAACAATGCAGGTGACTTCGTTCATGAGTGGACAAAACATGCATTCAGGCGAGCTAAAGCGGGGCCTGAAGAACCGCCATATCCAGTTGATCGCCCTCGGCGGTGCGATTGGTACCGGCCTGTTCCTTGGCTCGGCAGGCGTGATGAAATCCGCCGGCCCGTCGATGATCCTTGGCTACGCCATCTGCGGCTTCATCGCCTTCATGATCATGCGCCAGCTGGGTGAAATGATCGTCGAAGAGCCGGTGGCCGGCTCGTTCAGCCATTTCGCCCACAGCTACTGGGGTGGTTTCGCCGGCTTCCTGTCGGGTTGGAACTGCTGGGTGCTGTATATCCTGGTGGGTATGTCGGAGCTTTCGGCGGTCGGTAAGTATGTCCACTACTGGTGGCCGGAGATCCCCACCTGGGTCACGGCGGCAGCCTTCTTCGTGCTGATCAACGCCATCAACCTGATGAACGTGAAGTTCTTCGGTGAAGCCGAATTCTGGTTCGCCATCATCAAAGTGGTCGCCATCGTCAGCATGATCGGCCTGGGTGCCTACCTGCTGACCAGCGGCAGCGGCGGCCCTGAAGCCACCGTGGCCAACCTGTGGTCACACGGCGGCTTCTTCCCCAATGGCGTCAGCGGGCTGGTAATGGCCTTGGCTTTCATCATGTTTTCCTTTGGTGGCCTGGAAATGCTTGGCTTCACCGCCGCCGAGGCGGACAAGCCAAAGACTGTGATCCCCAAAGCGATCAACCAGGTCATCTACCGTATCCTGATCTTCTATGTCGGTGCCCTGGTGGTGCTGCTGTCGCTGACCCCGTGGGACACCCTGGTCGCCAGCATCGACGCCTCGGGTGGCAGCTATGGCAGCAGCCCGTTCGTGCAAGTGTTCTCGCTGCTGGGCAGTGACGTGGCTGCCAACCTGCTGAACTTCGTGGTGCTGACTGCGGCGCTATCGGTGTACAACAGCGGCACATACTGCAACGCCCGCATGCTGCTGGGTATGGCCGAGCAGGGCGATGCCCCGGCGTCGCTGGCCAAGGTCGACAAGCGTGGCGTGCCAGTGCGTTCGATCCTGGTGTCGGCTGCCGTGACCTTCGTCGCGGTGCTGCTGAACTACCTGATGCCGCAAAACGCGCTGGAACTGCTGATGTCGCTGGTCGTGGCCACCCTGGTGATCAACTGGGCGATGATCAGCTACTCGCACCTGAAGTTCCGTCAGCACCTCGACCGTACCGGCCAGAAGCCGCTGTTCAAGGCGCTGTGGTACCCGTACGGCAACTATGTGGTGCTGGCCTTCGTGGTGCTGATTCTGGGCATCATGCTGATGATCCCGGGTATCCAGGTGTCGGTGTATGCGATCCCGGTGTGGCTGCTTGCGATGTTCGTGGTGTACATCTTCAAGTCTCGTCGCCGGGTCAATGCGGGCGGTGCTGTTGAGACTGTCGCCAAGTAAGGCGCCATAAGTGGTAGGCGAAAACCCGGAGTCAGGTGACTGGCTTCGGGTTTTTTGTTGCCTGTGCGGGCCTGTTCGCGGGTGAACCCGCTCCTACAACGACCTGGTATGCCTGAGGCTTGCGTAACCCTTGTAGGAGCGGGTTTACCCGCGAATACGGTAGCGGCGGCAACGGTGAGCGGCGGGTGGAGATTGGCCAGCAGGCCCGGCCCTTTCGCGGGTGAACCCGCTCCTGCAACGACCTGGTATGCCTGAGGCTTGCGTAACCCTTGTAGGAGCGGGTTTACCCGCGAATACGGTGGTGGCGGCAACGGTGAGCGGCAGGTGGAGACTGGCCAGCAGGCCCGGCCCTTTCGCGGGTGAACCCGCTCCTACAACGACCTGGTATGCCTGAGGCTTGCGTAACCCTTGTAATCGATGGACTCGCCCCCGCCGAGGCATCACAGTGCCACGGTGGTGTTCGAAGAAGCCAACGGCAGCGAGGGCGAGACCATGAAAAAGCATAGTTCGAAACACGATTCCCTGTCTTCCACTGA
>NZ_JBTRAR010000054.1:0-2682 GCF_054611535.1 Pseudomonas sp. VEM90
TTTGAGATTAGTGGAACGCTCTGGAAAGTGCGGCCATAGTGGGTGATAGCCCCGTACACGAAAATCTCTTATCAATGAAATCGAGTAGGACGGAGCACGAGAAACTTTGTCTGAATATGGGGGGACCATCCTCCAAGGCTAAATACTACTGACTGACCGATAGTGAACCAGTACCGTGAGGGAAAGGCGAAAAGAACCCCGGAGAGGGGAGTGAAATAGAACCTGAAACCGTATGCGTACAAGCAGTGGGAGCCTACTTTGTTAGGTGACTGCGTACCTTTTGTATAATGGGTCAGCGACTTATATTCAGTGGCGAGCTTAACCGAATAGGGGAGGCGTAGCGAAAGCGAGTCTTAATAGGGCGTTTAGTCGCTGGGTATAGACCCGAAACCGGGCGATCTATCCATGGGCAGGTTGAAGGTTAGGTAACACTGACTGGAGGACCGAACCGACTACCGTTGAAAAGTTAGCGGATGACCTGTGGATCGGAGTGAAAGGCTAATCAAGCTCGGAGATAGCTGGTTCTCCTCGAAAGCTATTTAGGTAGCGCCTCATGTATCACTGTAGGGGGTAGAGCACTGTTTCGGCTAGGGGGTCATCCCGACTTACCAAACCGATGCAAACTCCGAATACCTACAAGTGCCGAGCATGGGAGACACACGGCGGGTGCTAACGTCCGTCGTGAAAAGGGAAACAACCCAGACCGTCAGCTAAGGTCCCAAAGTCATGGTTAAGTGGGAAACGATGTGGGAAGGCTTAGACAGCTAGGAGGTTGGCTTAGAAGCAGCCACCCTTTAAAGAAAGCGTAATAGCTCACTAGTCGAGTCGGCCTGCGCGGAAGATGTAACGGGGCTCAAACCATGCACCGAAGCTACGGGTATCATCTTATGATGATGCGGTAGAGGAGCGTTCTGTAAGCCTGTGAAGGTGAGTTGAGAAGCTTGCTGGAGGTATCAGAAGTGCGAATGCTGACATGAGTAACGACAATGCGAGTGAAAAACTCGCACGCCGAAAGACCAAGGTTTCCTGCGCAACGTTAATCGACGCAGGGTTAGTCGGTCCCTAAGGCGAGGCTGAAAAGCGTAGTCGATGGAAAACAGGTTAATATTCCTGTACTTCCAGTTATTGCGATGGAGGGACGGAGAAGGTTAGGCCAGCCTGGCGTTGGTTGTCCAGGTTTAAGGTGGTAGGCTGGAATCTTAGGCAAATCCGGGATTTCAAGGCCGAGAGCTGATGACGAGTTGCCTTTAGGCGACGAAGTGGTTGATACCATGCTTCCAAGAAAAGCTCCTAAGCTTCAGATAACTGGGAACCGTACCCCAAACCGACACAGGTGGTTAGGTAGAGAATACCAAGGCGCTTGAGAGAACTCGGGTGAAGGAACTAGGCAAAATGGCACCGTAACTTCGGGAGAAGGTGCGCCGGCGAGGGTGAAGGACTTGCTCCGTAAGCTCATGCCGGTCGAAGATACCAGGCCGCTGCGACTGTTTATTAAAAACACAGCACTCTGCAAACACGAAAGTGGACGTATAGGGTGTGACGCCTGCCCGGTGCCGGAAGGTTAATTGATGGGGTTAGCGCAAGCGAAGCTCTTGATCGAAGCCCCGGTAAACGGCGGCCGTAACTATAACGGTCCTAAGGTAGCGAAATTCCTTGTCGGGTAAGTTCCGACCTGCACGAATGGCGTAACGATGGCGGCGCTGTCTCCACCCGAGACTCAGTGAAATTGAAATCGCTGTGAAGATGCAGTGTATCCGCGGCTAGACGGAAAGACCCCGTGAACCTTTACTATAGCTTTGCACTGGACTTTGAATTTGCTTGTGTAGGATAGGTGGGAGGCTTTGAAGTGGGGACGCCAGTTCTCATGGAGCCATCCTTGAAATACCACCCTGGCAACTTTGAGGTTCTAACTCAGGTCCGTTATCCGGATCGAGGACAGTGTATGGTGGGTAGTTTGACTGGGGCGGTCTCCTCCCAAAGAGTAACGGAGGAGTACGAAGGTGCGCTCAGACCGGTCGGAAATCGGTCGTAGAGTATAAAGGCAAAAGCGCGCTTGACTGCGAGACAAACACGTCGAGCAGGTACGAAAGTAGGTCTTAGTGATCCGGTGGTTCTGTATGGAAGGGCCATCGCTCAACGGATAAAAGGTACTCCGGGGATAACAGGCTGATACCGCCCAAGAGTTCATATCGACGGCGGTGTTTGGCACCTCGATGTCGGCTCATCACATCCTGGGGCTGAAGCCGGTCCCAAGGGTATGGCTGTTCGCCATTTAAAGTGGTACGCGAGCTGGGTTTAGAACGTCGTGAGACAGTTCGGTCCCTATCTGCCGTGGACGTTTGAGATTTGAGAGGGGCTGCTCCTAGTACGAGAGGACCGGAGTGGACGAACCTCTGGTGTTCCGGTTGTCACGCCAGTGGCATTGCCGGGTAGCTATGTTCGGAAGAGATAACCGCTGAAAGCATCTAAGCGGGAAACTTGCCTCAAGATGAGATCTCACTGGGATCTTGAATCCCCTAAAGGGCCGTCGAAGACTACGACGTTGATAGGTTGGGTGTGTAAGCGCTGTGAGGCGTTGAGCTAACCAATACTAATTGCCCGTGAGGCTTGACCATATAACACCCAAGCAATTTGCTGACGCAGATTGCGGTGGTGAAGACGAAAGACCCGAAAATTCGTAAG
>NZ_JBTRAR010000055.1:0-1933 GCF_054611535.1 Pseudomonas sp. VEM90
GCAGTGGCCGAACCGGTGGTGCTGTTCGCCGCCACGACGACAGTAGTGCCGTCGGTCAGCTTGAAGTACAGCTCCGAGTGGTTGTTGATCGGCAGACCGTCTTTGTTGGTCAGCGTGATGGTGTAGGTGATCTCGCCGCCTTCGGTGACCGAAGGGGTCGCAGTCAGCTTCGCCACCACTTCGTCGAGGGTGTCGGTGACTTGAACCGAAGCGGCATCGCCCAGTTCCAGGTTTTCGAAGGTGCGACCGTCTACATCCGCAGCGGACGTGATGCCCAGGCTGATCTGGCCAGCATCGTTGTAGACGTCATCGCCTTGTGCCGTGTGCTCGTAAGGCGCGCTGGTGTCGCCAGCCTTGATGGTGACCTGGGCGTTGTTGCTCAGGGTCACGACCAGGTCGTGGGCCAGCGGCTGGTTGACGTGTACGGTGAACGTCGGTTTGACGTTCTCGGCTACCGACATCTGGTCAGCGGTAATGGTGACCTTGATGATGTCGCCTTCGTTGCCTGGAGTACCTGGCTCGTCAGTTACCTCGGTGCTGACCGGAGTCTTGTCCAGGTTCAGGTTTTCGAACTTCCACGCGTCTGCGCCGCTGACCGCGTCGATGGCATTGACCACCGGCTGGTTAGTGCCGACGTAGACGTTGTCCGGGGCGGTTGCAGTGGCCGAACCGGTGGTGCTGTTCGCCGCCACGACGACAGTAGTGCCGTCGGTCAGCTTGAAGTACAGCTCCGAGTGGTTGTTGATCGGCAGACCGTCTTTGTTGGTCAGCGTGATGGTGTAGGTGATCTCGCCGCCTTCGGTCACCGAAGGGGTGGCGGTCAACTTGGCCACCACCTCACTGATAGTGTCCGAGATCTCAACGGTAGCCGGGCCACCCAAGGCCAGCTTCTCGAAAGTGGCACCCGGAACTGTAGCGTCGATAACACTGAGTGTGATGGAGCCTGCATCAAGATAGACGTCATCGCCCTGAACCGAGGTCTTGTACTCGACTTCGGTCTTACCGGCTTCGATCGTCACGGTGTCGCCGTTCGACAGGGTTACGGTCAACGGACGGTCCAGCGCCTGGCTAACTTTCACAGTAAAGGAAGGTTGCTGGTCTTCGGTCACATTTCCATTGCTGAGAATACTTACGGTGACGGTATCGATGCTGTCATTGATGACAGTCGAGGCTGGAGTCGGATTCGGGGTCAGTTGCTCGAAGTTGCCGCCCGTGGCGTTCTCGATCGTGACACTGACAGTCGAACCGTTGTTGTAGACGTCATTGGCCGGGGTCTGGAAATCAACGCTGCCCTGGGTTTTGCCCGCTTCAACGGTGATGACCTGGCCGTTGGACAGGGTCACGGTTACCGGAGTCTGGGCAGGGTTGCTCAGGGTCACGGTATAAGTGATCACGCCGCCTTCGGTCACGCTTGGCGAGGCGGTCAGGGTTGCAGTGGTGGTATCGACCGAGTCGTTGATCGTGGTCTGAGCCGGCGTCGGGTTCGGGGTCAGTTGTTCGAAGTTGCCGCCCGTGGCGTTCTCGATCGTGACACTGACAGTCGAACCGCTGTTGTAGACGTCATTGGCCGGGGTCTGGAAATCAACGCTGCCCTGGGTTTTGCCCGCTTCAACGGTGATGACCTGGCCGTTGGACAGGGTCACGGTTACCGGAGTCTGGGCAGGGTTGCTCAGGGTCACGGTATAGGTGATCACGCCGCCTTCGGTCACGCTTGGCGAGGCGGTCAGGGTTGCAGTGGTGGCATCGACCGAGTCGTTGATCGTGGTCTGCGCCGGCGTCGGGTTCGGGGTCAGTTGCTCGAAGTTTCCGCCCGTGGCGTTCTCGATCGTGACACTGACAGTCGAACCGTTGTTGTAGACGTCATTGGCCGGGGTCTGGAAATCAACGCTGCCCTGGGTTTTGCCCGCTTCAACGGTAATGGTCTGGCCGTTGG
>NZ_JBTRAR010000056.1:0-1598 GCF_054611535.1 Pseudomonas sp. VEM90
ATCAGGGTTCAGCAGCACGGTACCAATCGGCTCCCAGTTGCGAGTGCGTCCTGACCATCGCTCCGGATTCTTGCTTCGAGCGCGCTCATAGAGTTCGTGGCGCAGGGCAAGGATTTGCCTGTCCTGACCTCGATGACGCTCTGCTGGCGTGACGAAGCGGATTCGGCTGTGTCGGTGTTCGTGGTTGTACCAACGGATAAAATCACGCACCCAGCATCGTGCAGCATCCAAGGTCTCGAAACCCTTGGTCGGCCATTGCGGGCAGTACTTCAGTGTTCTGAAAAGCGCCTCCGAGTATGGATTGTCATTACTGACACGCGGCCTGCCGCGGGACGGTGTTATGCCCAGCTCGTACATCTTGCTCAGCAAAGTGGCTGATTTCATCGGCGTGCCGTTGTCCGAGTGCAACACCAACGGCTCTCTCAAGCACTGTTCGCTGATTACACTTCTCTGCAGCAACACTGCAGCTTTGGCGCCGTCTTCGTTCTCGTGTACCTCCCAGCCCACAGTCTTGCGGCTGTAGATGTCTTCGATCAGGTACAGGTAGTAGTATTTTCCACGCACCGAAGACGGCAAGTATGTGATGTCCCACGACCACACCCGGTTAGGTGCGCAGGCAGCATGCGTTGTCGGCTCGGCATGACGCCCAGGGCGTTGAGCACGCCCTCGGCGTTCTTGCTGTCCAGCAGCCCGAAGCACCCGGTAAAAGGTCGACTCCGAGCCTATATAGAGCTGCTTATCGGCCAGCCTCGGCACGATCTGGCTAGGTGGCAAGTGAGCATATTCAGCGCTGTTGCACAGGTTGAGAATCGCTTGTCGCTCGTGCTCGCTCAGCGCGTTCGGTGGGGTTGCGCGAACTGTAGTTGTACGTGCATCCGCCGCCACTTCTTCCGTTTGAGTCCAGCGCTGCAACGTTCTGAGCGTCAAGCCAACTTCCTGACATGCCGTCAATTTCCGAGCTCCGGAATTAATCGCCTCAGTCAGCCAAGCCACCAGCAGTTGCCGTTCCGGCAGAGCAGTCAATTGTCCTCGTCGTCTACTCCCCAGTAGTCGTTGAGCTTTTTTCGCAGCACCAATAACGCGGCTGTTTCAGCCAACGCCTTATCCTTGCGGCGCAGTTCGCGCTCAAGCTGTTTAATGCGTTTCTGATCCTGACGGGCCTGCTCCCGATCAACCTTAGGCTGCGCTTTTGGAGGGGCCATCCCACTCAGGAACGCTTGCCGCCAGGCAGCAAGCTGCTCGGGATACAAGCCTTTGCGACGGCAGTATTCACCCACCTCAATCTCGGACAAGCTGGCGCATTCGGCTACAGCTGCGAATTTCATTTCTGCCGACCAACTCTCGGTCGGGTGTTTGGGATCGGTCACCACCACACATCCTTCGGCACTGGCTCGTTTGCGCCAGGTATACAGCGACATTTCAGTAACGCCCTCGCGCCTAGCGACTTCGGCCATCGTCAGGTTGAGTGGAGGACCCAGCATCTTGAGCAGTTCGGCTTTGCGCTCAGAGGAATAGTACGGCACAACGGCTCTCTTTCCGCCCCCGGGGTCTGGTTTCAGGTAAATCTGGCGAGGCGACAACTATCCTGACACCGGGGG
>NZ_JBTRAR010000057.1:0-1429 GCF_054611535.1 Pseudomonas sp. VEM90
TAATGCCAGTCAGTTAAGACTGACGCATTGACCTTTAGCCCATAGGCCGCAAAATCCGATGCTTGGAAACGAGCATCGGATTTTTTATGCGCCTGTCAAAAGCCCTGTCCCTCACTCATGAAATGGCATCGCGGCCACATGCCCTCGAAGGGCTTGGAGCGTTGCTTGATCCAGACATTGTGAAACAGGCCTTCGAAACGGCAGGCGTCTCGACTATACGCAAGCGCCGGCTGCCGTTGGAAAGCCTGGTCTGGTGCATCATCGGCATGGCGTTGTTCCGCCGGATGTCGGTCTGGGATGTCGTGAATCACATGGACATCTTGCTGCCGGGCAAGCGACCTCTGGTGGCGCCCAGCGCTGTTGTTCAGGGACGGCAACGACTGGGTAGCGAAGCTGTTCGCGAGGTGTTCTCGCTCACCCAGCAACGATGGCATGCAGAAGTTCAACACCCGCAATGGTTGGGGTTAACGCTTTTGGGCGTGGATGGCGTGGTCTGGAATACCCCCGACACCACAGAAAACCGGGCGTGCTACGGCGGCGCGACCAACCAGCATGGCGATGGCAGCTACCCTCAAGTCCGAATGGTCTGCCAGATGGAACTGACTAGCCATCTGCTGATAAGCAGTACTTTCGAGAGCTATCACAGTAGCGAAATGAAGCTGGCCGAACAGCTGAGTGCTACCACGCCTGATCACTCGCTGACCCTGTTCGATAAAGGTTTCTACTCGTTGGGTTTGCTGCATCACTGGCAATCACAAGGCGAGCAGCGTCATTGGCTTATTCCTTTGAAGAAGGGTACCCAGTACGAGGTCGAGCACAAGCTTGGGCGCAATGATGCCGTGGTCGTTCTGCGCACCTCGCCGCAAGCCCGTAAGCAATGGCCCGGCCTGCCGCTGGAGATTCGAGCGCGGCTGTTAAGCAAGACGATCAAAGGCAAGGTGGTGAATGTACTGACCTCAATGGTCGATCCGCTGCGTTTCCCAGGTGATGAGATCGTCGACCTTTACAGTCAGCGCTGGGAAATCGAACTGGGATACCGAGAGATCAAGCAAGGGCTTTTAGGCGGTGAATATACGCTGAGAAGCAAGACGCCGGAGATGATTGCACAAGAGCTATGGGGCGTACTGCTGGGCTACAACCTGTTGCGTTATCAGATGGTGCAGATGTCTCGACAGTGCCCCGGTGTGTACCCATGCGAGATGAGTTTTACTGCCTGTAGCTGGGCAATACTGGGCTTGCTGCATGGCACATCCTTGAACCACCCCGGGAATTTGCCGGGATTTTTGTCGGATCTGCAGGCTTCGGCGGCACAATATGTTTTGCCACATCGACGGCCTGACCGATGGTTTCCGCGAACGGTGAAGCAACGTCCAGCGAAGTACCCCACCCGAAAATGAAAAATGCCAGTCAGCTTAACTGACTGGCATTA
>NZ_JBTRAR010000058.1:0-1118 GCF_054611535.1 Pseudomonas sp. VEM90
GGAACATGGAACTTGATGTCGATAGCCTGGGATTTCCAATCGACACTAACAGGCTCCAACGGCCGCCACTTTCCAGAGCGGCGAACCATCGTTTCGTACATGGCGCGCGATCGATACTCGCCAAGCAGCCAGGAGGCCTCATTGGTGAGATGCAGCACGTCCTCGACAGTCGGGAAGATGTAAGCCGGCGCTGCAAGCACCACGTCAGGCCGCTTTCTGCTCAACCGCCACTGCGACAGGGCGATGCTCATGTTGTCGAGGTCGTATTTTCGGTGTGCCGCTACCTGGTAGGTGAAGAGGTAGGGGCGAAACTTCTGGCCGGTAATGCCGACGATTTCTCGGGTCAGCCCGTCGAAGATCGCCATCATGTACTCGGCGTATTGGTACGCGGACTTGGTGGAGACTGTGGTGGTGTAGTTGCTTTCACCCTGGTCCCAGGTGTACGCCCACACCGAGTAGGTCTTACCCAGCTTCGTTGCAGCGGCCAGGCCATCGCGAACCGTTTGGATGGTTTTCTCGTAATAGCCTTCGCCAAGGGGGGCGGCTGACAACTGCTCAACCGACCGGCCGCCGCGGCCGGTTGCGGCCCCAACCATGATCCAGTCAGCCTCTGATTCACCATCAGCTACGGCACGGCGGACCAGGCCGTTACACAGGGCTGACACAGGCGTTTCGCCCTCATCACCAAAGTCCGATTCAACCAACGGAGCAAAGGTGTCAGGGGTATAGCCAGAGTCACCAGGTCTTGATTTCACACCGCTGGCCATCATGACGTTCTGATATTCCTGAACAGTCGAGATAGCAGGCTTTGCAAAATACCCGCGCGCGAGCGACTGACCATAGCCCAGCACCTGCTTGAAGTAGGTCCGGATCTGTTGATCCAGCAATGCCTCAGCAATCGGTGTCAGCGTGCCCTGAGCCGCAGGCAAGCCAAAGTAGGCGGTACCGGGCGCAATCCGACCGACAATGAAGCGGTTCTCGTCAGAGAACTCGATACCTTCCTCTTCCGTGGGCTGGAACGTCAGGCCGTTCACGAAGCTGCTCAGGGAGCCGAAACGAGCCACGATGAAGCCGTTAGGGTCGCTGACTTCCAGGCCATCGCCATTGTTCCTCAGCTG
>NZ_JBTRAR010000059.1:0-983 GCF_054611535.1 Pseudomonas sp. VEM90
GGTGTGATTCATGACTGGGGTGAAGTCGTAACAAGGTAGCCGTAGGGGAACCTGCGGCTGGATCACCTCCTTAATCGACGACATCAGCCTGCTGATGAGCTCCCACACGAATTGCTTGATTCATTGTAAAAGACGATGCTGTAACACGACCCTGTTATAGGTCTGTAGCTCAGTTGGTTAGAGCGCACCCCTGATAAGGGTGAGGTCGGCAGTTCAAATCTGCCCAGACCTACCATTACATGGTTCAGCCGTAAAATACGGGGCCATAGCTCAGCTGGGAGAGCGCCTGCCTTGCACGCAGGAGGTCAGCGGTTCGATCCCGCTTGGCTCCACCACTTTCGCCGTACGCAGTCACTTGTCAGAACTTAGAAATGAACATTCAGCTCGAATGTTGATTTCTGACTTTTGTCAGATCGTTCTTTAAAAATTCGGATATGTGATAGATATAGACTGAACACCAGTTTCACTGCTGGTGGATCAGGCTAAGGTAAAATTTGTGAGTTCTGCTCGAAAGAGCAACGTACGAATTTTCGGCGAATGTCGTCTTCACAGTATAACCAGATTGCTTGGGGTTATATGGTCAAGTGAAGAAGCGCATACGGTGGATGCCTTGGCAGTCAGAGGCGATGAAAGACGTGGTAGCCTGCGATAAGCTTTGGGGAGTCGGCAAACAGACTGTGATCCAGAGATCTCTGAATGGGGGAACCCACTCAGCATAAGCTGAGTATCTTGTACTGAATACATAGGTGCAAGAGGCGAACCAGGGGAACTGAAACATCTAAGTACCCTGAGGAAAAGAAATCAACCGAGATTCCCTTAGTAGTGGCGAGCGAACGGGGACCAGCCCTTAAGTTGGTTTGAGATTAGTGGAACGCTCTGGAAAGTGCGGCCATAGTGGGTGATAGCCCCGTACACGAAAATCTCTTATCAATGAAATCGAGTAGGACGGAGCACGAGAAACTTTGTCTGAATATGGGGGGACC
>NZ_JBTRAR010000061.1:0-908 GCF_054611535.1 Pseudomonas sp. VEM90
CGAACTCAGTAGTGAAACGATGCATCGCCGATGGTAGTGTGGGGTTTCCCCATGTGAGAGTAGGTCATCGTCAAGATTCATTTCGCAAAACCCCTATCTGCACATGCAGGTAGGGGTTTTGTCTTTATGGGCAAAAAACTGGACCTGCTCGAGAGCGGAGATGGCACCGGCTTCGCCGGTGTTCGCGGGTAAACCCGCTCCTACAGCGGCCTGTGTCCACCCCCCGATGTGTGTTTACCACCGATCTGTGTAGGAGCGGGTTTACCCGCGAATACGGTGGCGGCGGCAACGGTGAACGGCAGGTGGAAATTGGCCAGCAGGTCCGGCCCCTTCGCGGGTAAACCCGCTCCTACAGAGGATGGTGCGAAGCCAGGTTAGAATGGCCTCAACGCGGCATTAACGTGACTTTCCCGCACGCCCCCTACGTCAAGACTCTGGTTCGGGGCACTTTTGCTCCTGGACCTGGCGATGCCAGCGTACCGTGCTGCGCATTTCTGGACTCCCCGTCCCATCACTTGAGGTAGCAAGCAAGATGGCCAAGGCCGCCGATGTCGTTGTGCAATGCCTGGAAAATGAAGGTGTCGAGTATGTATTCGGCATTCCCGGTGAGGAAAACCTCGACCTGCTCGAATCCCTGCGCAAGTCGAAGATCAAGCTGGTACTGACCCGTCACGAGCAGTCTGCAGGTTTCATGGCTGCCACCTACGGTCGCTTGACCGGCAAGACCGGCGTCAGCCTGTCGACCCTCGGCCCTGGTGCCACCAACCTGGTGACCGCCAGCGCCTACGCCTACCTGGGCGGCATGCCGATGATGATGATCACCGGGCAGAAGCCGATCAAGAAGTCCAAGCAGGGTCGCTTCCAGATCATTGACGTGTGCGGCATGATGGACCCCATCACCAAGTACA
>NZ_JBTRAR010000062.1:0-895 GCF_054611535.1 Pseudomonas sp. VEM90
CTACGGAGGCATTACCAGCGGCATCGGTCGCGGTGGCCTGCAGGACTTCACCATCAATCTGCGGTGGGGTGAGGTTGATGCTGAACGCCCCGGTCGGGCCGACCACGGTAGCGCCCAGTTCGGTGCCGTCGGCAGCCAGGATGCGCACGGTGCTGCGCGGTTCGGCGCGGCCGGTGACCACGCTGCCGTCGGTATTGATCACCAGTTCGGTCGGTGCGGCAGGGGCGGTGATGTCGGGGGCGGTGATCTGGGTGGGCAGTGAGGAAACGCCGCCATCATCGATGGCGACCACGTCCAGCAGTTCGCCGTTGGCCTGGGCCGGGTCGAGGGTTACGGTGAAGCTGCCGTCGGGGCCAGCCACCACACTGCCAATCAGCGTGCCGTTGGCATCATGCACTTCCACGCGGCTGCCGGCAGGTGCGGTACCGCTGATGCTGCTGCCGTCTTCGGCGACCACCAGGTCGCTGGGGCTGACAGGCGCAGTGGTGACCGGGACTTCGAATTGCAGTGCCGAGGAAGCGTTGCCGCTTGGGTCGGTCTGCACCAGGCTCAGTTGCTCGCCCGGCTGCGCAGCCGGGGCGAGGTCGATCAGGAAGGTGCCATTGGCACCCACGACACCCGTGCCGATCACGGTGCCATTGGCATCGCGCACTTCGACGGTGGCGCCAGGCTCGCCGCGACCGCTCAGGGCCAGGCCGTCAGCGCCGACCAGGATGTCGGTGACCGCATCGGGCGGCGTAATGTCCGGCGCATCGAATTGCAGTGGTGCCGAGGCGTTGCCGGCGGCATCCACCACGCGAATGTCCAGAGCTTCACCATTGGCCTGGGCGGGGAACAGCGTGACGCTGAAGGTGCCGTCTTCGTTGACCAAGTCAGTGCCAATCAGGTTGCCGGC
>NZ_JBTRAR010000063.1:0-850 GCF_054611535.1 Pseudomonas sp. VEM90
CGCAACTGGCCGCGCTCGACGTTGACACTATCCACCTGCGGATCAACAGCCCTGGCGGTGACGTGTTCGATGCCCGCGCGATGGCCCAGGCAATCAAGTCGCACCCGGCCAAGGTAATTGCCCACATTGATGGCCAGGCCGTTTCGGCAGCCACTTATGTGGCGGTGGCAGCGGATGAAGTGGAAATTGCCGAAGGCGGTTTCTTCATGATCCACAACGCCTGGACCATCCAGATGGGCAACGCCAAGGACTTCCGCGATCAGGCCGACCTGCTGGATAAGGTCGATGCCAGCATCAGCGCCGACTACGAGCGCAAGACCGGGAAGTCCGCCGAAGAAGTCCTGGCCTTGATGGCGGCCACCACATGGATGACCGCAGCGGAGGCGCTGGAAGGCGGGTTTGTTGATCGCCTGGCCGAAGGCAAGACCGCGACACAGAACCACTGGAACCTTGCCGCCTACGGCAATGCACCCAAGGCGCTGACCGAGCGCCCCGAGCCCACAGTCAATCGCGAAGCCCTTGAGCGCCGCCTTTCGCTGTTGGAAAAAATCGCGCCGTAGGCCTCGCGCCGTCGCGTAAATCCAGCCCGCCCAGTGCGGGCTTTTTTGCATCTGGAGAAAAGTTATGACCATTCAAGCAATGCGCGAGCGCCGTAATGGCTTGGCCATCGAAGCCCGCAAGCTGCTGGACGACACCAAGGACAAGAAATGGGAGTCCGAGCATCAGACCAAGTACGATCAACTCACCGGCGAGATCTCCGATCTTGATGCCCGGATCGAGCGTGAGCAGAAGGTACTGGACCTTGCCGCCGAGCAGCACTTCAACAAGGGTGGCGATGGCAACAAGAAGC
>NZ_JBTRAR010000064.1:0-808 GCF_054611535.1 Pseudomonas sp. VEM90
CTACGGAGGCATTACCAGCGGCATCGGTCGCGGTGGCCTGCAGGACTTCACCATCAATCTGCGGTGGGGTGAGGTTGATGCTGAACGCCCCGGTCGGGCCGACCACGGTAGCGCCCAGTTCGGTGCCATCGGCAGCCAGGATACGCACGGTGCTGCCCGGTTCGGCACGGCCGGTGATAACGCTGCCGTCTGCGCTCACAGCCAGTTCGGTCGGTGCGGCAGGGGCGGTGATGTCGGGGGCGGAGATCTGGGTGGGCAGCGAGGAAACGCCGCCGTCATCGATGGCGACCACGTCCAGCAGTTCGCCGTTGGCCTGGGCCGGCTCGAGGGGTACGGTGAAGCTGCCGTCGGGGCCAGCCACCACAGTGCCAATCAGCGTGCCGTTGGCGTCATGCACTTCCACACGGGTGCCAGCCGGCGCGGTACCGGTGAGTGTGGTGCCATCAGCATCAATGGCCAGATTGCTTGGGCTGTCGGGCGCGGTGGTCAGTGGTACGTCGTACTCGGTAGCCACGGAAGCGTTGCCGCTTGGGTCGGTCTGCACCAGGCTCAACTGCTCGCCCGGCTGCGCGGCCGGATCCAGATCGATCAGGAAGGTGCCATTGGCTCCCACAACACCCGTGCCGATCACGGTGCCATTGGCATCGCGAACTTCGACGGTGGCGCCAGGCTCGCCGCGACCGCTCAGGGCCAGGCCATCAGTGCCCACCGTAATGTTGCTCACCGCCTCAGGCGGGGTGATGTCCGGCGCATCGAATTGCAGTGGTACCGAGGCGTTGCCGGCGGCATCCACCACGCGAATGTCCAG
>NZ_JBTRAR010000065.1:0-729 GCF_054611535.1 Pseudomonas sp. VEM90
CACACACGGCCTGTACGACCAGGTTCAGTCCCCGCTTGGCAACACGTTCGCATTGCACAACGCCTGTGTGATGTTCGAGTTCAACCGTAGTACTGGGTTTTAAGGAGTTAACAATGGGTGTCCGATTGGTTGCAAAGGGCGTTGATGCCGAGAGCGTGGCAACTGAATACGCCGCGCCTGTGCGACGTGGGCTCGAGGCGGTGCATTTCTTGAACACCAGCCTGACCAAGGCAGGTCGAAATTTCGCCCCGGGCAAGGGGCAGAGCAAGGTGGTGGGGGCCCCAGTCCCTCAAGCGGCTTACTTGAGCTGCAAGGGCACGGTGAATCTCATCGAAACTGCCATGTCCGAGACCGAGTCCATGACGATGTTCGTCATCGCCCGGACAGCCGCAGACGGTTCGGTGGTGGCCGATCGCCCCATGTTCCTGGGTAACTATCAAGGCCAGGCCGGTGACGGCGGCGCCGCTTACGGTGTGAGCATTTACCTCTCGGCCTTGAATCGCATCACCGCAACTGCAGGTTATGGCTCGGACGCCGGAACCAACACCAACGTCCTGGCTGGCGTGACCAAACCGGCGGTGGCGAACCTGTGGGGCCTGTATATGATCCAGGTTACCCCTACGGCTGTTGTGATGCGCGACCTCACCAGCGGGCTGACCCAAACGACCTCGGCATCGCTGCCGCGACGGCTGGCGACTGGCAAGATCAGGATCGGTAGCGGTCAGACCA
>NZ_JBTRAR010000066.1:0-680 GCF_054611535.1 Pseudomonas sp. VEM90
CTCTGTAACAGGGCCCAGATAATCCGCAGATTTCGATTAGCCAGCCTGATCGCCGCCTCCTTGCGCCCAAGGCGGGATAGCCAGCGCAAGAGGCGGCGATCATCTGGCTGATCGGAATCAGGCCTTAGCTGGCTCAAGACGGCATGCGCGCCCTGGATCATCAGGCTGCGTATGTAGCCGTCACCGCGCTTGCTCATCTTGCCCAATCTGATTTTGTTTCCGCTGCTGTGCTGATCGGGCACGATACCGAAGAAGGCGGAATACATTCGGCCACTGGCGAAGCGGCTGGGGTCGGTCTGTTTCGCCACGATCGCCGTGGCAATGATAGGGCCGACGCCGCGAATGGTGATCAGTCGCTGAGCGACTTTATCCTCCTGGGCAGTCGCTTCGAGCCGGCGGCTCAGCGCCGCAATGCGTTCACCTAGAGACAACCAGTCCATCAGCAACTCATCGAGCAACTCGCGCAACAGGTCGGGCAGAGGCAAGGAAGCATCCTCAAGCGCCTGAGGTACATGCTTATTGATCGCGGCATCACCCTGGGGCATGGATACGTCATGCTCAAGTAGCAAACCACGGATCTGATTACCCAGCGCGGTATGTCGCTTGATGTTACCGCGCCGGATACGGTGCAGCGCTTGAATAGCCAGTGCTGTGGTGCTCTTGATCGGTATCGAAGCGAT
>NZ_JBTRAR010000067.1:0-674 GCF_054611535.1 Pseudomonas sp. VEM90
ACAGTAGTGCCGTCGGTCAGCTTGAAGTACAGCTCCGAGTGGTTGTTGATCGGCAGACCGTCTTTGTTGGTCAGCGTGATGGTGTAGGTGATCTCGCCGCCTTCGGTCACCGAAGGGGTGGCGGTCAGCTTGGCTACGACTTCGTCGAGGGTGTCGGTGACTTGAACCGAAGCGGCATCGCCCAGTTCCAGGTTTTCGAAGGTCGCACCAGTGGCGTCCTCCGCCGAATTGATACCCAGGCTGATCTGGCCAGCGTCCTGATAGACGTCATCGCCTTGTGCGTCGTGGGTGTACGGCGCGCTGGTGTCGCCAGCCTTGATGGTGACCTGGGCGTTGTTGCTCAGGGTCACGACCAGGTCGTGGGCCAGCGGCTGGTTGACGTGTACGGTGAACGTCGGTTTGACGTTCTCGGCCACCGAAGTCTGGTCGGCCGTGATGGTGACCTTGACCAGGTCGCCTTCGTTGCCTGGAGTACCTGGCTCGTCGGTGACGGTAGTGCTGACCGAGGTTTTATCCAGCGTCAGCTGTTCGAACTTGCCAACGTCCACGCCTTCAACGGTAGCGATCGACATCACGACAGGGTCGTTGCTACCGACGTAGACGTTATCCGGGGCAGTGACAGTGGCAGTACCCACGGTGCCATTGGCCGGCACGGTGATGACGGTCTTGCCGTC
>NZ_JBTRAR010000068.1:0-574 GCF_054611535.1 Pseudomonas sp. VEM90
TCAATACCGTGGTGCTCAAGCGCCTGCGTGGCCAGACCCGCTGGGATGCCAGCCATGGCCTGCGGCGGCAGGTGCAGTTGGCAGCGCGTGAGGCCAATGCCGAGAAAGCGCTGGGGTTGTTGGCGGCACGCTATCGAATCACCGAGCAGGCCATTACGGAAAATCCCTTTAGCCAGGAGGTGCAGCGGTATTTGAAGAGCGGCATGGCGCAGGTTGAAGAGATGAAAGCGTTGCGCATCTCGGGCAGCCGCACGGTGTCCATCGAGCTGACCACCACTGCGCGGGTGAAACCCAACTTCCTTGGGTTGCTCACCTCCGGCGGTGGTGGCGGTTTAAACGCGGGGATGCTGTGGTTCAACGTGATCTCGCTGAAGACGGCGTACAGCAACCTGCAGCAGAGTGATGCACCGGAATACACGATGGGGTTTGCTTCATCAGTCTTCGGGGCGGCGTTTTTCAAGGTAGTTGTCGCGTCAACCATCCAACTATGCGGCTTGCTTCACGTGCTGTTGTTCTCGATCAGGGTTCAGCAGCACGGTACCAATCGGCTCCCAGTTGCGAGTGCGTCCTGACC
>NZ_JBTRAR010000069.1:0-541 GCF_054611535.1 Pseudomonas sp. VEM90
TCATGACTGGGGTGAAGTCGTAACAAGGTAGCCGTAGGGGAACCTGCGGCTGGATCACCTCCTTAATCGACGACATCAGCCTGCTGATGAGCTCCCACACGAATTGCTTGATTCATTGTCGAAGACGATCAAGACCCTATATAGGTCTGTAGCTCAGTTGGTTAGAGCGCACCCCTGATAAGGGTGAGGTCGGCAGTTCAAATCTGCCCAGACCTACCAATATGCGGGGCCATAGCTCAGCTGGGAGAGCGCCTGCCTTGCACGCAGGAGGTCAGCGGTTCGATCCCGCTTGGCTCCACCACTTAGTGTACCTCGATCAAACTCAGAAATGAGCATTCGCATCGAATGTTGATTTCTGGCTTTTGTCAGATCGTTCTTTAAAAATTCGGATATGTGATAGATATAGACTGAACGCCAGTTTCACTGCTGGTGGATCAGGCTAAGGTAAAATTTGTGAGTTCTGCTCGAAAGAGCAACGTACGAATTTTCGGCGAATGTCGTCTTCACAGTATAACCAGATTGCTTGGGGTTATATGGTCAA
>NZ_JBTRAR010000070.1:0-500 GCF_054611535.1 Pseudomonas sp. VEM90
TCGCGCAGGGCCTGCTCATCGGTGCCTGCCTCGCTCGGTACCACATAGCCCACCAGTTGCAGGCTGCCGGCCAGCTCCACCGCCAGCACCACCGCCTCGCGCACTTCGGGCTGCTCCATCAGCCGTGCCTCGATCTCCCCCAGCTCGATGCGCAAACCGCGGATCTTCACTTGGTGGTCGATGCGCCCGGCATACTCGATCACCCCATCGGCACGCTGGCGGGCCAGGTCGCCGGTGCGGTACAGCCGCTCGCCAGCACCGAACGGGCTGGTGACGAAGCGCTCGGCGGTCAGCGCCGGGCGGCGGTGGTAACCGCGCGCCAGGCCTTCGCCACCCAGGTACAGCTCGCCGATCACCCCCAGCGGCGCCGGGCTCAGCTCGGCATCCAGCACGTAGGTCGCCAGGTTGGCGATCGGCTGGCCGATCGGCACCGTATCGGCGCCCTCCTCGCGGCAGGTCCAGTGGGTCACGTCGATCGCCGCCTCGGTCGGGCCGTACAG